>CAUJHK010000032.1 GCA_963204715.1 Pseudomonadota bacterium
GCGCCCAAGCTTGACGAAATATCATGGATACATCCTTATGGGGAAATCGTTTCTTTCATAACCGTTATCCTGACCATCACATATTTTACCGTTGTTGTTGGCGAACTTGTGCCCAAAAACTTTGCCCTGCAAAGGCCAGAACGTATTGCCATGCTAGTGGCCAAGCCTATGATTTTCCTGACATGGATTTTCAGCCCCGTTGTTATAGCGTTGGAAGTTTCCGCAAACACGGTGATGAAGCTTTTGGGGATATTTAGCGATGGCATCAATTCCGTCAGCGAGGAAGAATTCAAGGCCATACTGACCGAAGGCGCGGAAACGGGCGTGATTGAAAAATCTGAACACGAGATGTTACAGCGTGTTATCCGCCTTGATGACCGTGATGTAAAGTCTATTATGACACACCGTACGGAAGTAACATTTATTCACACGGATGACACGATTGAGGATATCCGCAAGAAGGTACATGAGGCGGGGCACTCACGCTATCCCGTTATTGACGGGGAGAGCGAGGAGTTAAAAGGCGTGGTACAAGCCAAGCAGCTTTTGGACAGCGCGCTGTCAGGGGAGGCATTGGATATTACCAAACATTTGAAAGATGTGATGGTTATACCTGAAAGCGCATCATGCCTGCAGGCTTTGGAAAGTTTTAAACGCCACCACATAAACCTGATTGTGGTTGTGGACGAGTATGGCAGCACGCAGGGCATTGTCACATCATCTGACCTTCTGGAGGCCATTGTGGGGATTCTGCCTTCCAACTACGATGATGACGACCAGCTTAAAATTACCCAGCGCAGCGATGGCTCATGGCTTGTGGATGGACGCACGCCCATTGAAGAAATCCATATTGCCATCGGGCTTGAGGAAATAAGTGCGGATGAGGATTTTGACACCATTGCGGGCTTCTTGCTGGACGCCATCCGTAAAACGCCTGTGGTGGGTTTAACGCACGAGGCCTTTGGCTACAGGTTTGAAATAGTGGATATGGACGGCCACAGGATTGATAAGCTGCTGATTTCCAAGGTTTTATAGGATTTTTATGACGGGTATTATAATACCACACCTCTAAACCACTGTTTTTACTTGACGGAAGGGGGGTGTTTGCCGCATAACACGCCCAAGATTAAAAACACCTACAAGGAAAAACAACATGACATACTCCGCAAAAGCGGCTGATGTAACAAAGGACTGGATTGTGATTGATGCTGAAGGCATCGTTCTTGGCCGTCTTGCGTCATATATTGCCCTTCGTCTGCGCGGCAAGCACAAGCCGAGCTATACACCACACATTGATGATGGCGATAACATTATCGTGATCAACGCTGAAAAAGTTCGCCTGACAGGCAACAAAGCCAACGGCGACATTTTCTACTGGCACACAGGATACCCAGGCGGAATCAAAGGCAAATCAAAAGGCGAAATACTGGCGGGTCAATTCCCACAGCGCGTTGTTGAAAAAGCTGTTGAGCGCATGATCCCAGAAGGACCATTGGGCCGCAAGCAAATGAAAAACCTGTATGTTTATGCGGGCACTGAGCACCCACACCAAGCGCAGACACCAAAAGCTTTGGATGTTGCCAGCATGAACCCAAAGAATAAGAGAGATTAATCATGGCGAAAAATGAAGAAGCAGTAAAAGATCTTTCAGATTTGGGTGCAGCAAGCACACAAGTTGAAGCCAAAGCCCGTGAGCCAAAACTGGACGCGCAAGGCCGTAGTTATGCCACAGGTCGCCGTAAGGAATCTGTTGCCCGCGTCTGGATTAAACGCGGCAAAGGCAAAATTATGGTCAACGGCAAACCACAAGAACAATATTTTGGCCGTCAGACACATTTACTTGTGCTGAACCAACCATTCCTTGTGTCAAACCGCGTCAACGAATTTGATGTTATGTGCACGGTTGTTGGTGGTGGATTGTCTGGTCAAGCCGGAGCCATTCGTCACGGTATTTCCCGTGCGCTTGACAACTTTGAACCAGCCTTGCGCGCCGCTTTGAAAAAGGCAGGCTTTATCACACGCGATGCTCGTCAGGTTGAGCGTAAGAAAGTGGGCTTGCACAAAGCTCGTCGTTCCAAACAATGGGCGAAACGCTAGCGCGATATCTTTTTATCGTAGGCTGCGTTATCCATCGGTCTTGGCGTGCTCACGTATAAGAAATACGCTGCGCGCGCCTCGCCTCGGATGCCTTGCCTACAATAAAAATCTTTTCGCTTTAGAATCGAAACTATTGAAATATTCTAAAACCAGCCTACATTCAGGCTGGTTTTTATTTTTAAAATTGAGAAAGAAATTGCCTTTATGAAATTTTCAAAACTTGGCCGCACAGGCATTGATGTATCACGTGTATGTTTGGGAACCATGACATGGGGGCAGCAGAATTCTGAAGCCGAAGCGCATGAGCAGATGGATTATGCCATCACGCGCGGTATTAATTTTTTTGATACGGCCGAATGTTACGCCGTCCCAACGTCGCAAGAAACGCAAGGAAAAACCGAAGAATATATCGGCACATGGTTTCAAAAAACCAAAAAACGCAAAGACATTACACTGGCGACAAAGGTCACGGGAGCAGGGATTCCATGGATACGTGGTGGAAAACCGATGGATGGGAAGGGCGTTCACGCCGCGATTGATGAATCATTAAAACGTCTGAATACAGATTATGTTGATTTATACCAACTACATTGGCCAAACCGTCCATTTCCACATTTCGGTACCAACCATGCGGGTAAAATAGATTTTGCCAAAGAGAATACAGCAAAAATTGAAGATAACTTGCTGGATATTTTAACCGCGCTTGGTGACATTGTGAAGGCGGGTAAGGTTCGATTTGCGGGCCTATCGGATGATTCATCATGGGGAATCATGAAATATCTGGAACTGGCAGAAAAACATAACTTGCCGCGCATGCAATCGATACAAAATGAATTTTCACTCCTCAACCGTTTGAATGATCCATACGTTGCGGAAACATGCGTGCGCGAAGATGTTGCCTACTTGCCATGGTCGCCATTGGCGTGCGGCATGATAAGCGGTAAATATGCAGGCCGTAAGCCACCCGAAGGAACACGATGGGCGCATGAAATTCGCGTGCGCCAAGAGTTTGATTCCTTCCGTTTTAAAAGTGATATGGCGCATGCGGCTGTGGCCGAGTATATTGACGTTGCCAAAAAACATGGGCTGGATGTTTGCCAGATGGCATTGAAATTTGTTGATATGCAAAGCTTTGTGACATCCACCATTATTGGCGCGACGAAGATGGAGCAATTAAAATCAAACATCGATGCGTTTGATTTGACATTATCCGATGATGTACTGGCGGACATCAACGCCGTTTACCACAAATATCCTATCGTGTATTAATTTATTGACATAAATACCGCTCGCTTGTAAGAGTGCGTTATGTCTGATGTTGATACAAACGTGACCGACCTGCGCCTCCATTATCAAGGTGGCAAGGCGGGTTTTGTGCGTGTTGAAAAAGCCCGCCACATATCCATCCGCCGCGAGAAGGGCGAGAGTGATGGCGACTATGCGCAGCGGCTGATGGAGGCGCAAGACAGGCAGTATGCGGCCAGCGAGCACAGATGGGGCTACGTTCCCAAAAGCCTGCGTCCTGAGGATGAGGAGTTCCTCGATGGATTCCTGCTGGCACAAAAGAAGAAGATGGTGACGCAAGCATCAAAAAATTTTGATGACGCATGCTGGGATGGAGATTTAACGGCGCTGTGCAGGTGCGTTAACCAGCTTTCAAGATATTTCAAGGCGCGGGGCGGCGGCACGTATGATTCTGATGCTTTTAGAATTTTGCAAAATATCATGACCGTGCCAAACCTGAAATTTTATAAACAAGATGGTGATAACCACCCCGCGCTTTCTTTTAATATGCCCGCAGACAAACAAGACTTCAGGGCATATGGTTCTATAGTTGTTGGCGCTATGCAACTTTATGTTCAAAACGCGCAAAAGGGCATGGAAAAGGTAGAATCCTTCCATGACGCGCTTTTAAAAAGAAAAGAGAAGGGGGCTTTTCCTTTGGGGTTGGAGCATGCGATTGTTTTTTTGCGAGATATGCACGCGGACAATAAGGCGCACAGGCTTTCTTTTGGGTTGAAAGACGACCTGTTAAACCCGCTGGACTGGGCGTACCACGAAGATGTCCTGGATTTTGTGATAAAAACCAACTCACCTTTACTGGAGCCAGCCTTGTTTTCGGCTTATAAAAAGGTAGAAGAGTGGGATCGTGACATTCGTTATCGCCAGTACGAAGAGCAATCAGAGTTTAACAACCGTTTCTGGGGCAAGGCCGTGAACGAGCAGGGCATGGTCTTTGCGGGAGCACTTTACGCAAAATTGCAAGACGCCATAAAGGCAGAGCACCCGCGTGAAAAAGTGCTGGAATCCTGTCTTGAAAAACTGGAAGTCATCCGGATGCGGCAATTTGAAGATTGGGTATCGCAAAAAAATATTCTGGAGAGTAGGATAAAGCATATGCGCCGCGCGCTTGAGGAAGAGAACACCCGCATTTCCCAGTCATGGGGCGTCCCAACACCTGACCAATAAAGGTTTCAGTCTTGTCGAACATCATCCCCTATAAAGGCATATTGCCCAAAATCCATGACAGCGTGTTTGTCGCGCATAATGCCTGCGTGGCGGGAGATGTGGAGATTGGCGAGGATTCTTCCATCTGGTTTGGTGTGCAGATGAGGGGGGATGTGGACATTATCCGCATTGGCAGGCGCACGAATATTCAAGACGGCACTATCATACATGTCACACGCAAAGTATCTGGAACTTATATCGGCGATGGGGTGACGGTTGGACACGCCGCCATTCTTCACGCCTGCACCATTCACGACAACGCGTTTATTGGTATGGGTGCTATTGTTATGGACGAGGCCGTTGTGGAATCTGGTGCCATGGTGGCGGCGGGCGCAGTGGTCACGCCACGAAAACGCGTGCCCGCAGGAGAGCTGTGGGCGGGCAACCCTGCAAAAAAATTGCGTGATTTAACGCAAAGTGATTTGGACTTTTTCCCTGTATCCGCGGACAATTATGTGCGGCTTGCCAAAGACTATTTATAGGGTTTCTATCCCCAAAATATATTCATGCGGCGCAATTTTTTTCAAGGCAAAATAGGCAGGTTTGTCATGGGTTGTGATTTTAAGACCATTAGTGTTTGGCTGTGCTTCTATGGTGAATCTTCCATGTAGTGATGTTTTTTCTAAGCATTTCGTTGCTATGCTACACCTTTTTATCAAAAGCCTTTTGCTTATAACGGGCTCTTCAGGTGCTATGGTTTGGACAAGAACAGGCTTTGGACTTAAAGCAATGATGACATCTTGTATTTCATCCTCAGTTTTTAGGTGAAGCTGCAGTTTTCCGTTTTTTAAACGAAACAGACGGTGGTCTTTAATGCCAGCAAGAGATAACGCACCACGAATTTTTGTTTCACTGGCCTTTTCGGGAGCAGGGTTGTATTTATCAAAATAATACTCGCCCAGCATTTTGTTCTGTTCATGCGGATCAACGGTCACCAGATAAGGATAATCTGCATCAGAAAAAGAATTTACCAATTTTAAAGCCATACTCACTCCAATATTTATGGTAAGTATCGACGTAAAAAACTGAATATGTCAAGAGGCTAAAGCTTTTTCTTCACATAGCTTCCGGGCGCGGGTTCAATTTCTCCTTGCGGGGTGCGGGCATCCACCTGACGATCAGAGAATTTTTGGGCCCAGCCATTCCAGTGCGTCCACCAGCTGCCCCTGGTCATGGACGCATGGTCCAGCCATTTGTCGGGGGAGGGTGTGTCGTCCCCCTCATTTGTCCAATAGCAGTATTTGTTGGAGGCGGGAGGATTGACGATTCCCCCCACA
>CAUJHK010000033.1 GCA_963204715.1 Pseudomonadota bacterium
TCCAGAACATCATAATAATTCAGGTGCGTAATCAGCCCTGCTTTTAAAGCATCCTGCCCCGTGAAAAGCCCTTGGTTGATATAGGCCTGCAACTTTTCAGAAGGGATTTTCCTGTCCGCCGCCACGTCATTTAAAACCTGCTGCGAAAATTCATTCAAGATAGACTGCATCATCTCACGATTGGCGGGTGACATGGAGGTGTTTGTAAAACTCTCCATGGCAGATTTATATTCTTCACGATGCAAAAATTCTGGCGCAACGCCTACCTTGTCTAAAAGGCCGCGCGCAAACGGCATTTCAAGGGACATGCCCGTAAAGGACAAAAACCCGACAGGCTGCATCCATATTTCATCAAAGGATGAGGCCAGATAATAAGCGCCCATGCCGCTGCCAAGGTCAGAAAACGAAGGGGAATATATATAAGCGAACTTGCCTGCCGCTTTAAAGGACGCCAGCGCCTTTCTGATTTCCTGAATGTGCGATAATTCCACGCCCGCGCTGCTTAATTTCACAACAATACCATGCACGCGCTTGTCCTTTTGCGCTGTGTCCAAAGTATCAATCAAATTCTGAACAGTAAGGGATGATGACTCAAACGGCGCGGACAAAGATGGTGGCGCAATTGTTTCTGGCAAAGGCTTGTCCATATTGTAAACAAGCACCATGTTCTTTGGCATTTTTACAGCAGTTTCTTTATTTGCAAAAACATATCCCACCAGACAAAGAAGGACAAAAAACAGCATAAAGCCGCCCAGCGCCATGCAGGTCTTTTTCAAAATTTTAAGCAAGATAGATGGTACATTCCACCTTTTTCTAAAAAGCTCATTGGCTTTTGGTTTTGATGTATAAAAGAAAGAACCAAGGCGACGCTTCATAACAAAAGTCCTTTGCTGTTCATAAAATTATTTTGAGGGGTTTTCAAAAATGTCGTTAATGATGGACGCCAGATCAAAATCAAGCTCTGACAAGCCGCCCACATCATGCGTTGAAAGCGTAATATCCACGCGATTATAAACATTCGTCCATTCTGGGTGGTGCGCCATGTCTTCGGCGTTATAGGCCACCTCATCCATAAAATTCCACGCATCAACAAAGTTTTCGAACTTGAATGATTTGAAAATGGCGGGGCGGTCTTTTAGTAATGTCCACCCTACAAGGTCTTGCATGGCATCAGTGACGTCAGCATCGCCCATCTTTACAATTTCGTCTTTGGCCATGGTGCTTTCCTTTTTCTTATAAACACTGTGCTTTGTGACGCAGCCCATGGTCGGCCAACACGCACGCCATCATGGCCTCACACACGGGCGTACCGCGCAGCCCCACGCATGGGTCATGTCGTCCTTTGGTGATGATGTCGGTTTCATGGCCGTCGCGGTCAATGGTTTTGACGGGCGTTAAGATTGAGCTGGTCGGTTTAAATGCCACGCGCGCAACAATATCCTGCCCCGATGATATACCGCCCAAAATTCCGCCAGCATGGTTGGACAAAAACACTGGTTTGCCATCCACGCCCATGCGCATTTCATCAGCGTTTTCTTCCCCGCCGAGCAGGACAGAATCGAAACCATCACCAATTTCGACGCCCTTGACGGCATTAATAGACATCATGGCCTTGGCAAGGTCGGAATCCAGCTTGTCATAAACTGGCGCGCCGAGCCCTGCGGGGATGCCGCTGGCCACCACTTCGACAATCGCGCCTGCGGATGACCCGCTTTTGCGCTTTTCATCAAGAAAGGTTTCGAACGTCGGAACGGCCTGCACATCAGGACACCAGAACGAGTTTTGTTCAGTTTGTTTCCAATCCCAGTTGTTTTTATTGACCTTGTGCGGGCCGATTTGAACAACCGCGCCTCGAATAGACACATTGTCGCCCAAAGCATTACTCAGGACAAGACGAGCGATTGCCCCCGCCGCCACACGGCACGCTGTCTCCCGCGCGGATGAACGACCGCCGCCGCGATAATCCCGAAAACCGTATTTGGCATCATAGGTATAATCGGCATGGCCGGGGCGATATTTGGTGGCGATGTCGCCATAATCCTTTGACCTCGCATCCACATTTTCAATAAGCAGGCCAATGGGCGCGCCCGTTGTTTTGCCTTCAAACACGCCAGAGAGGATTTTCACCTGATCTGGCTCTTGCCGTTGCGTCGTGTGGCGGGACTGGCCTGGTTTACGCTTGTCCAAAAAAGACTGGATGTAAGCTTCATCCAGCGCAAGGCGCGGTGGCACGCCGTCCACTACGCAGCCAATGGCCGCGCCGTGGGATTCCCCGAAGGTTGTATATTGAAAGATGTTTCCGAAACGATTTCCTGACATGTCACAGGCATAGCATTTTGGCATGAAAATACAAAGGGATTCATGGCCGCGCGACCGAAGTATCAAAAGGTTAATGTTGGTGGACTAAGTCCACATTTTTTTCAAAGTCGATTTGATGGTCAACATTAAGATTTAGGTTTGATAGGCGCCCAAATAGCCAGAAAGTCATTTTCTGCGGTCATTGTTTAAATCCTGATTTGAAGGGGAATGATGGCTCAACGCAAACGCAAGCAGGGCTTTTCGATACGAGCATAATAGATTTTAGGAATATATTCAAGATTAATTTATTTTCATTTTAATGCGTCTAAAAGGATGGGGTATCAAACTGGTAGCGATTGATTATCACTAAATGAACCTATTTCTTTCTGAAGTCTTTTTCGCATTTCTAGACTTTGTTTTTTTCTTAAATCATCTTCCAAGATTAAGAAAATAGAATCTTTTCCAAGTTCAAAAAATTTTAAACATTCTTGGTTGTTTAGCTCGTGAATAGCCTTACTAAAAATTCCATATATATTTTTATTTTCAACCATGAATTCAGGCAAATCATCTGTGAGAAAATCTATTTTTTTTGAGATATTCATCGGCGAAAACTCTTCTTCGCTCCAGCCTTTTTCAGCTCTTAAATCTTCAAATCTATGTTTGATTAAATTTTCAAATACTCTTCTTAGATAAACAAACGACCCAATACCCTCACCATGGGCGGCGAGACCAATCGCCTTATATAATTCTGACCAGTCTAAATCAGATAGAACTACTTTATATTTTTCTTTTGTTTCTAATATTGCAATATCAGCAAGCGATGGATATTGGCCAACTTTTTTTAAAGTCCTACCAGATATTTTATAAAAAAATTTGATTTTATGCCTTTCATCTCTTGAACAGACTAGCTCTGCCTCATCAAATGAATTTCTATTTCCTATTGTTAATTCCCCGTCTGGATCACCACCTGGAACATGCTGAGGGTATATTTTAAATGTTGTCTCCTTTTTACACCTAGGACAAAAGCCATCTACTTTTAATTTTGGCTTATAAAGCGCCATAAGACTTTCTGAAGTAAATTCTATGTCCGTATATAAGGGTGTATTAAGCAGAAACTTTGCAACATCATTAGCCATATCCTTAAGCCGCTTCTTCCTTTTTGGGAGCGATGGAGCGAAGAAGGTCTGCGGTTTCTGCGGCGGAATCAACCGAACACATACCAACGGTATGATATCCAGAATCCACATGAAGCACTTCACCGGTCACGCCCGACCCAAGGTCAGAGAGCAAGAACAGGCCAGAACGACCCACATCATCAATGGTCACGTTGCGGCGAAGGGGGGAGTTCAGCTCATTCCATTTTAAAATGTAGCGGAAATCACCAATGCCGCTCGCAGCCAATGTTTTGATAGGGCCAGCCGAAATGGCGTTTACACGCACACCGCGCGGGCCGAGGTCAGCCGCCAGATAACGCACCGATGCCTCCAGCGCGGCTTTGGCCACGCCCATGACGTTATAGTGTGGCATCACGCGCTCTGCGCCGTAATATGTCAACGTTACAAGGCTTCCACCCTCTGCCATATACGGCGCGGCCTTTTGCGCGACAGCTGTAAAGGAGTAAACAGAAATATCCATTGTTTTCAGGAAGTTATCGCGTGTTGTGTCCAAATACATGCCGTCCAGCTCATTCTTATCCGAAAAGGCGATGGCATGCACCACAAAGTCAATCTTGCCCCATTTTTTACCAATGGTTTCAAATACTTGATCAATGCTTTCCATGTTGGTTACATCGCATGGTAGGACAATGTCAGAACCAATGCTTTCTGCCAGAGGGCGTACACGCTTTTCCAAAGCATCACCTTGATAGGTAAAGGCCAGCTCGGCCCCCGCTTCATGGGCTGTCTTTGACATACCCCATGCGATGGAACGGTCATTGGCGACCCCCATCACGACGCCGCGTTTGCCCTGTAACCAGTTTTTGGCTGAATCTGTCATGCTTTACACCTTAAGTTCTGAATTGATTGCATCCTACACTTTTCATCCCCTTCGTCCAGCCCCTTTTGCGTACGAAACCCACTCGAACACACTGGAATTTCAAGTTTTGTTAACCTTAAAAGTCTAAAATTTTAGGGATTGGGGGCCTCTTGGCAAGCGAACGCGACACATGACGATTAAGCCAGATATCTTGCAGGAGATCTGCACGACGGCAAAATTACAGCTTCAGGATTTATATCCCGAGGCCAAGCTTTTATACGTCCACCACCAAAGCGGGAACCTGCAGGAAATTGTGATTTCCAAAGATTTTGACATGCCCAAACATCCTTGCGCGAAAATGGCGCAAACGATGCTGGAGAAAAACTGTGCCAGAGAACATAGTAGTTTTATTGGCCTTGCCGTCAGCCAGCAATCAAAGTGGTTTGGCCTGTCAAAAACAGACCATGTTTTAAGCGTCCTCAACATCAATACCGAACAATATGACAGCGCGCGTGATTGCAGAAGATCTCTGTATCACCATTTATGGCACGCCATAGATTTGCTGGAAATTCGCAAACGCCCCGACTACAGCACAAAATTTAAATCTGGCCCCATGGTGCCGCGCAGGTCCCCCATGAACATGGCACGCCTCAACCTTCAGGCTGATGCTTTTTCTGCCACCATGTGTGCGTTGCTCGGAGAAGAGGATGCTATCGACATTCTTGCAACAAAGAGGGCGATGGATTCCATTACCCCCTCCTCCCACAGAAAAGCGGAGGATTATCCCTTCCCCATCGCGTATGAAAGCATGCTGTTTGCGTATCGCGAATTAAAAGCTTTAAAGCCACCAAAACAAAAATTTATGTTTTTCGCACGTCAGCTCGCCCTTGAAGTAGGGCGGGCTTTCGATGATAAAAACATACACCAATGGTGGGGCTTTTCCGAGCCTGCGCAAGAAATGGCGTGGCATAATTTTTCCCCCGAAACCATTTTAGGATGCGCCATTAAAACAAGTACAGACCCGTTTGTGCGCGCTGTCGGCCTTTTGGTATCAGACATTACGGGCAAGGACCCCTCCACCATTGACGAAAACTTTAAAAGCTTTAATGCCTACGCCCATAAGGACGACACCAAAAAACTCCACCGCGAGCTGATGGAAAAAGCGTTTGACGATGCTGTTTCCAAAGGTTTGTTTGAAGAAAGCGGCCAGCCTTTTATGATAGCCGCCAACAAGCAGAACGAAGACCTTACAAATGGTGCGTTTTTAGGATGGTGCGCGAACGCACTGCAAGCCGCCGCCAGAGCCTTTGAAAACGCGCTATCCTCTGGCGCACCCCCTGCGCAGGCCGCGCGCATGCAATTTGAAGGCGATAAACACACGCCAGACTTTGAGGATATTGAAAAAGTCGGACAATCTGTCATCGAGCAAAAGCGTAAGGGCTTTGCCACCACGCTGGGCGACATTGCGGACATCTGTGTAAAAAACACATCGTTCCTGCCTGTTTTAAACTCTATCCGCATGACATTGAAAGACCCTGCCTATCTCCAAAAACTGGAAACAGCCAACGACATCACACCTCAGGCCATGCCCGCAAAACCAGCCTATGCGCCGTCCGCACCAACACCCATCGCGCCAGCGCCGTCCATGCCTGTCATGTCCACGCCCGCCTTCTCTGCGCCAGGGTTTGGCATGGGTGGCGCAAGGCGTACAACGGTGGTAGCCCATCACACATCATCGCAACCTAACAAAGCGTCCGACACTGAAAAAGGGGATGCGAAAGGTAAGTAAAAAAGGCCATCTTTTTGAGATGGCCTTCTTACGTTTTATCTAGGAAAAGATAAACTAGTTTTGAACTTTCCAAGACCCATCAGGCTGTTGGCACGCTGTGCCATATCCTGATTGCTGCTTGCCACCAACATAAATGGTTTGTTGGTATTCGCGGCAGTAAGCGCCAGAAGATGTGCGTCCATCACGCGTAGGTGTGATGGTGCCATAATTTCCTGAATCAGGGTTGTTCCAACGAATGGTCTCACCCACTGGTGCGCTATACGCACGTTGGCTTGCCTGTTGGGCATAAACTTGGTCAGCTTTGTCCAAAGAGCTTCCGATTTCAGAACCAGCCAAAGCGCCTAAAAGAACGCCCGCGCCAGTCGCCCACAAACGGCCAGAGCCTTTGCCGACTTGAGATCCTGCAAGGCCACCTAGAACGGCGCCTGTACCGCCGCCGATCAACTGCTTGTTGCCTGCTGTGTTTAAAGTGTCACAGCCAGTCATCGCCGCTGTCGAAATAAGTGCCAATGTTAAAATAGTTTTTTTCATGTTCGCTGTTATCCTTCTCTTGCGAATCCAACCAATGAACTTAATATAAGTTCCAATTGCGTTGAAATGAAGATGGACTATTACACAATATCGCCATAAAAGTAAAAAATTATGAATGACCACATTACAGAAAATCCCTTTGATTTGTTCCAAGAATGGCTAAAAACCGCCACGGAGAACGAAATCAACGATCCCAATGCTATGAATTTGGCAACGGCGGACAAGCAGGGCCACCCCAGCAACCGCATGGTTTTGCTCAACGGCCTTGATGAGCGCGGATTCGTTTTTTACACCAACGCCCAAAGCCGCAAAGGCGAACAGCTTTTGGAAAATCCCTTTGCCGCCCTTTGCTTTCACTGGAAAAGCGTGCGCAAACAGGTGCGCATTGAAGGACGCGTGGAGGTGGTGAGTGATAAGGAATCTGATGCATATTATAATTCCCGCCCACGCCAAAGCCGTATCGGCGCATGGGCCTCACAACAATCACGCGTGCTGGAACAATTTTCCGACCTTGAGGGTGCGGTTAAAAAATATGAGGCTAAGTTTGAAGGGCAAGATGTCATCCCCCGCCCCGATTACTGGAAGGGTTTTCGCGTTATCCCTGAGCGCATTGAATTCTGGATTGATGGGGAATTCAGGTTGCACCGCCGCTATGTGTTTGAAAGAACGAACGGAAGCTGGAACAGGTTTATGATTAATCCATGACAATAACTGTCGTGCCCGCATAAAGCGGGCATGACGGGGTTATACAAAAAAACGAAAAAAACAAACACAAAATGTCATGCCCGCCCCCGTGCGGGCATCTGGAAAAAGGTAAAATATAAAATGACAACACAGAAAATGAATTTTGGGACAGACGTATCAAGGCTTTTGGATATTGTCGCCAACGCGCTTTATACAAACCGTGATGTGTTCTTGCGTGAGCTTATTTCAAACGCCGCCGATGCGTGCGACAAATTACGCTATGAGGCATTGCAAAATGCTGCCCTTTCCCAAAATCATGGTGAGTATTCCATTCGTATTCAAAAATATTCTGAAGCCCGCACGCTTACACTGTCCGACAACGGCATAGGCATGAACAAGGATGATTTGATTGCAAACCTTGGCACCATTGCACGCTCTGGCACGGCCGCGATGGTGGAGGCCGTGAAAAATGCGGGCGGTGACAAAGGCGCGCTGAACTTGATTGGCCAATTTGGTGTGGGATTTTATGCCTCCTTCATGGTAGCGGACAAAGTGAGCGTTATTTCCCGCAAAGCGGGTGATGCACAGACATGGCAGTGGGAATCAGACGGGCGCACAGGATATAGCGTGCGCGAAGCCGCGGATGAGGAAGCAAGCCTTTTAAAAACCTGCGGCACGCACATAACACTACATTTAAAAAGCGATGCGTATGACTTCCTCATCGATGATAAAATTAAACAGGTTATCCTCGCCTATTCTGACCATATAGGCATCCCTGTTTATGTGGGCGATGAAGACAAACCCATCAACGCGGCTTCTGCCCTTTGGATGAAATCAAAAAATGAAATCTCGAAAGAGCAGTACCATGACTTCTACCACCATATCGGCCATGTGTTTGATGAGCCATTGATGACAAGCCATTGGCGTGCGGAGGGGAAAATAGAGTATAACGCGCTATTGTTTATTCCCTCCATGCGCCCGTTTGATTTGTATGAGCCAGGGCGCAAACACGCCGTGCGGTTATACGTCAAGCGTGTGTTTATCACCGACCAAGTGGAGAATTTAATATATCCATGGCTGAGATTTTTGCGCGGTGTGATTGATTCTGAAGACCTGCCTTTGAACATTTCCCGCGAGATGTTGCAAAACAACCCCGTAGTCGCAAAAATAAGAAGCGGTGTCACAAAGCGCGTTCTATCAGACCTTGTCGCCCTGTCCGAAAAAGACGCCAATGCCTTTGAAACATTCTGGTACCAGTTTGGCATGGTTTTAAAAGAAGGTCTTTATGATGCCGCCGAACATCGTGAGGACATCTTCAAACTCTGCCGCTTTTTTTCAACGAACGGCGCAAAAAATCTTACATCGCTTGAAGACTATATCTCCCGCATGAAAGATGGGCAGGACGAAATTTATTATATGACGGGGGAAAGCCGCGATTCCATTGAACGATCCCCGCAGCTGGAGGGGTTTAAATTTCGCGGGCTGGAGGTTTTGTTTATGACCGACACCATTGATTCCTTCTGGCTGCAAATGGCATCAGAGTATAACGGCAAGAAGTTTGTATCCGTCACCAAGGGCGCGATTGACCTTGATAAATTCAAACCTGAAAAAGAAACACCGCACGAAAAGCGGGGCGATGATGTCACCATGACCGCGCTTTTGGGCATTTTGTCTGACGAGCTGAAAAAAGACGTAAAGGCGGTACGCATTTCAAAACGCCTGACAGATTCCCCCGTTTGCCTTGTGGCGGATGAGGCTGGTGTGGACATGCATATGGAGCGCGTTTTAAAAATCCAGCAAAAGTATGAACCCGTAGGGCCTAGTAAAATTTTGGAAATCAATGAACACCATGGTTTGATTGTCAAGCTGGCGGCACTGGCGCAAACGCAAACGGATTCACCTGCTATAAAAGACGCCGCGCGCCTACTTTATGATCAGGCCTGCATCATTCAAGGGGAGCCCGTGCCAGACCCCGCCTCTTTCGCGCGGCGCATGGCGGAGTTTATGCAGCGC
>CAUJHK010000034.1 GCA_963204715.1 Pseudomonadota bacterium
GGCATTGCCCTTGATGGTGATGCCGATCGTGTGATGATAGTCGATGAAACAGGCCATAAAATTGATGGCGACCAACTTATGGCGCTTTTGGCATTGGAAATGAAAGAGCGCGGAACGCTTCATGACAACACGCTGGTGGCGACCGTGATGTCGAACCTAGGACTTGAAAGATTTTTGGAAGGCAAGGGCATCCGTCTTGAGCGCGCGTCTGTAGGAGACAGGTACGTCGTAGAAAAAATGCGAGAAGGCAGTTTTACACTTGGTGGAGAACAGTCAGGCCACATTGTGATGTCTGATTTTGGGACAACGGGTGATGGACTTTTGGTGGCCATCAAGGTTTTGTCCATTATTCAAAAACGGAAAAAACCAACAAGCGAGGTTTGCAATCTTTTCAAACCCCTGCCACAGATTTTAAAAAATGTACGCTATGCAAAAGAAGCAAAACCTTTGGATGATGCTGCGGTGAAAACGGCTATAGACGGGGCGCATAAAGCCCTGGCTGAAACGGGACGTTTGCTGATTAGAAAATCAGGGACAGAACCGCTTATCCGCGTTATGGCCGAAGGGGATGATGCCAAAAAAATTGAAAAAGTCGTAGACGATGTCTGCGCGGTGATAGAAAGAGCCGCAGGATGAAAAATATAACGGGCGTTAATTTTGGTGTGCGGTTTTATCGCCGCGCCCCCCAAAAGAAGGTTGTTCAAAAAAAGAAGATGATTGAATCAAAACCTGTAAAAATTTTTAAAAAACTTGAGTTGAAAATGATTTTTCAAAACAAGGTGGTCGATGACAGGCGCGCTATTGTCAGGGGCTTTTTTGATGTATCAAAATTAAAGGCTAAAAAACTGCAAGGCGCAGATAAGTTCGCGATGAAGCAGACTGCTTTATGGAACGCCGCGCAAAAGGGAGATTGTTATGCCCTGCGTGTTCTGGTGATGGATGGGGTTGATCTGGACGCACGGGACAAGCAAGGCCGTACCGCGTTGAACATTGCCACGCAATATAACCAAAAACAGGCCATTAAAACTTTGATGGCGGCGAAGGAGATGCAGCGCATGGCCAAGCTGGGTGATCTTCCCAATTCGGTTTTTTACGATAAGTTTAAAGATAAAAAAGTGAAGAGTTCTTAATTCCTATGTCCTATAAAAACCACCCAGCGCTTCTCCCCAATGGTTTGTCTGACTTGCTATCACCGCAGGCGGAAAATGAAAGCCGCGCCATACATTTGTTTATGGGTGAGTTTGCGAAGTTTGGGTATTTGCGCGTCAAGCCACCCTTGGTAGAGTTTGAAGAAAGTCTTTTGGGGGATGGGCCTGGGCAATCTATGGCGCGTCAAACGTTTCGGATGATGGATCCTATATCAGGGCGTATGATGGGCGTGCGGGCAGACGTGACGGCGCAGATTGCCAGAATTGCAACCTCGCGCTTGTCTGATTCTGTGCGGCCTTTACGCTTGTCTTATGCGGCGGATGTGTTGCGTGTGAACGGCACACAATTAAGGCCAGAGCGGCAATTTTGTCAGGTTGGGTGTGAGTTGGTGGGGGATGATAGCGTTATAGCGGATGTTGAATGCGCGCTTGTGGCTATAAAAGCCCTTGCTTGCGCGGGCATTGAAAATATTACCATTGATTTAACGGTGCCCACCATCATGCGGCATATTTGCGATAGTGTTGGAGAAGATAATGCAACAAAGGAAACGATTGGTGATTTGATTGCAAAGCGCGACAAGGACGCCATTCAAACGCTGGGTGCAAAATCATCACCCCTGGTTTTGGCATTGATGTCATTGGAAGGAAGTCTTGAAGGGGCGCAAAACACTATGCGTGGCTTAAAGCTGCCTGCTTTGGTTGCGGCGGATATGCAAAGACTGCTGAGCGTTGCGCAAAGCTTGACGTCCGCTTTGGAGGTTTACAACCTCTCCCATGTGCAGGTCAGCATAGACCCGCTGGAACATCGCGGGCTGGAATACCACACAGGCGTAAGTTTTTCGATTTTTGCCAAAGGTGCACGCGGAGAGTTGGGCGGCGGTGGGCGGTATGATATTACATCATCGGGTAAAACTTATGAAAGCGCGACTGGTTTTACACTTTATATGGACACCATCTTGCGTATCATTCCATATTCTCAAGACAGCAATGGACATGCAGTGCCCCACGACGCAGGTTGGGACAAGGTGAAGACCTTGCAGGAACAGGGTTTTTCGGTCACCCGTCAGAAATAGCTGGCTCATCTGCAGATGTGTGGGTATTGCTGAAAAAAGCCTGTTGCTCCACCCCCAAACTTCCCGTAAGACTAAAACGAAAAAGAACAGGTTTTAGAGGATTTTCTTATGGCAAACGTAGCGGTTGTAGGCTCTCAGTGGGGTGATGAGGGCAAGGGTAAAATTGTGGACTGGCTCTCAAGCCGCGCCGATGTCGTGGTGCGCTTTCAAGGCGGGCACAACGCAGGCCACACATTGGTTATCGACGGTGTTACCTACAAACTCTCCCTTCTCCCATCAGGCATCGTCCGCAAAGGCAAGCTTTCTATTCTTGGCAACGGTGTTGTCATTGACCCATGGGCTTTTTTAAAAGAAATAGAAATTGTGCGCGCCAAGGGCGTGGAAATATCCCCCAAAAATTTAATGATTGCAGAAAACGCACCGCTTATTCTTCCCATTCACGGTCATATTGACCGCGCCATTGAAGAGGCACGTGGCGATAAGAAGATTGGGACAACGGGTCGCGGCATCGGCCCTGCCTACCAGGATAAGGTGGCGCGCCGTGGCCTTCGTGTGTGTGATTTAGAACATCCAGAAATTGTCCGCGATAAGCTCGAAACACTTGTCGCCTATAACAATGCGTTGATGCGCGGTTTTGGCTGGGCTGAGATGAGCGTAGACGAGATTTATGATTCTCTCATGGGTATTGCCGACCAGATTCTCCCCTATGCGGGCGTTGTATGGAAACGCCTTGATGAGGCAAAGTACAACAACGAAAAAATCCTCTTTGAAGGGGCGCAAGGGCATATGCTCGATGTTGACCATGGAACATATCCTTATGTGACATCATCCAATATTGTCGCGGCGCAGGCGGCCGTGGGGTCAGGCATCGGGCCAAAGTCTATCGGCTATGTGCTGGGTATTACCAAGGCTTATACCACGCGTGTGGGGTCTGGCCCATTCCCGACCGAGCTTTTGGACGCGACGGGCGACAAGATTGGTGAAAAAGGACATGAATTCGGGACTGTGACGGGGCGTAAGCGGCGTTGCGGGTGGTTCGATGCCGTTTTGGTGCGCCAAGCCGTGAAAACGGGCGGGATAGATGGCATAGCACTTACAAAACTAGACGTTTTGGATGGTTTTGATGAGCTTAAAATATGTGTTGGATATCAGTTAGATGGCAAGGAAATAGATTACTTTCCCGCTTCTCAGGTGCATCAGGCCAATGTCAAACCCATTTATCAGACAATTAAGGGCTGGAGCAAAACAACACAAGGAGCGCGCAAGTGGGCAGACCTGCCATCCTCGGCTATTAAATACATAAAAACGATTGAAGAGCTGATTGGCGCGCCTGTCACACTCCTTTCAACCAGCCCAGACCGTGACGACACTATTTTGATGCAAGATCCGTTCTTCGGGTAAGCGCGTCCTATTGGACTTTTGCCGTAATGTCTTTACAATAGATTAAGCCTATTCGGGCATTCTATTCTTTTAACCATGATCAGGTTTTAGGCAAATGTCAGACACATCGGTTCAGAACGAGCCGGACGCATCCTCGGGAAGGAGCCCGCAGACACCATCACCGCCGGATAACGCCGTGCGGGATGACAAGCCATCAGCTCAAAAGAGTGCCCCCGCAAGACTAGAAGAATGCGTTTTTAATGACAGTATTACGGTTTATCCTGACCAGCCCTTACCACAGTACAACAAGGGGCCTGTTAAGGCTTACGCCGCCGCAGGGCGTGATAAAGCACCTGCCAAATTATTTGCACTTATCTGCGAAGATCATTTAACGCCACGCACTTTAAAAGCACCCAACTATGTTTCCATTTTAAACCCGTCGCTTGTTCGGCTTGTTGGTTCAGGGAAGATTGATTGGGCACCGCAAGGGCGTGAGAGATATTGCTTTATCTACGAAGATAATCTTGGTGCGCCCATCATGAAAGATGATACACGCGGCGGTTTAGCACTTAAGCCCGAGTATGTTTTGAATGCTGTTGTTAGACCCATTGTCAGCGTGCTGCAAGATTTGCGTGATAAGGATTTGGTACATGGCAATATCCGTCCTTCAAATCTTTTCAATGGCGGGCGCAAAAATTTTGACAAAGTTATTTTGGGAGAATGTTTGTGTCTGCCCGTATCATACGATCAGCCCGCTATGTATGAAAGCGTTGAGCGTGCCATGTGTGCCCCGATTGGCCGTGGTGTAGGAACGCTGCAAGATGACCTATATTCTTTTGGGGTGACGCTGGGTGTTTTAATGCGCCATTTTGACCCCTTGGAAGGTCTAAGTGAGGACGGCGTTATAGAACGAAAAATCGAAGAGGGCACATATATCTCTTTTTTAAACAGGGATAGATTCTCTGGTGCAATGCTGGAACTTTTGCGTGGGCTTTTGTATGACGATCCAAACCAGAGATGGAATCTTGATGATGTTCTGGTCTGGATGGATGGGCGGCGCCTAAGCCCCAAGCAGGCGGCAAGGCGTGCCAAGGCAAACCGTCCCTTCATATTCAACGGAGAAAAATATATTCGTCCCGAAATCCTAGCTCACGATTTGAATAAAAACATAGCAGAAGCAAAACAGCACATTGAGAATGGCGATCTAGAGCAGTGGCTTTCGCGCGCGCTTGAAGACAAGGTTATCTCTGAGCAGTACCATAAAGCGCTTGCCCTGACAGAAGAATCAGGGCGCGGAGCGGGTTACCCTGAAAGGTTGGTGACACGCACGGCTATTGCGCTCCACCCCGAAGGGCCAATCCAGTATAAAAGCATTAGTATTCATCCTGATGGTATAGGAAAGTCTTTTACAGAGGCTTTCATGCAAAAGCGTGATTTAAAAACCTATACAGACTTCTTTAATGCCTATTTTATTACCCAATGGATTGATGCACAAAGCACGGCTGTGTCTGATGTTAGTGGCCTCGTGAATAAATATGATTCTTTGCGTGCATTTTTAAGACAGCCCACCGTGGGGAGCGGATTGGAAAGATGCTTGTACTGGCTTAATCCAGAAATGCACTGCGTGTCTGAAAAACTGGCAAAGTTTCATGTAAGATCACCTGAAGACATGATGTATGCCTTTGAAAAAATTTCAAAACTACCTTCGCGTCCAGCGTTGTTTTTTGATCGTCATATATCCGCATTTTTATCCACCAAAGATAGAAAAAACATTGACCCCTATTTGCATGACTTGAATGCAACAGAGCCCTATAAGCGTGTGATGGGTGAATTTAAAACTCTTGCGACCATACAAAAACGATCTCAGATGGAAGAATTTCCAGGCATATGTGCATGGATGTATGAAAATCTTGAGCCTGTTTATGAAAGGTTTCATGACAGAAAATTACGGGTTGAATTAAAACGCAAAGCCGAACGTCTTATAAGCGGCGGTGATTTAAACAAGATGCTTATGTTGTTTGATAGTCCTGTTATATATCAAGAAGATAATATTAATTTTAGAAAATCCATGCGCTATTACTATGATCTTGAGAGAGAACTGGCAACGCATGAGCGTAGCTTGCGTGATGAGTCATCTATAGGTATCGAAACAGGTAATAATTTCGCAGCGCTAACATCGGCTTTACTTGCGGGCATAATTATTATTGCAAGCATTATCATGGCAACAAAATCAGGATCACTTTTTTAAATGAAAAAAAATAAAAGAAAAAAAAGTTCATGGATATTGCAATTGCTTATTGTTATAAGCGTTTTGTCTGCAATCATATTTTCTGCGGAAACAATTATTTTAGCAGTGGGGATGATCCCAACACTTGTTGCCCTGATAGTGGATAGAAGTGAACATAAAATCAGAGCCGCCAGCATAGGCATGCTGAATTTTGCAGGGTGCATGCCGTTTATGGTAGAGGTTTTTAACAAGGGGAACAATATTGAAACCGCCGTTTCCTATGTGCTTCAACCACGCACGATAGTGGTGATCTATTTTGCCGCAGGCATGGCGTATATGATTAACTGGATGATGGTGGGGCTTCTTTCCAGTATTCTAGTACAAAAAACAAAAAAGCGTGTGAAGGAAATAGGGACTTTGAAAGCAGAACTTGTGGAAAGATGGGGCGTTGAGGTTACAGGCGCAATTCCTTTGGATAATTATGGCTTTCCGCTGCCAGATCATGCTGAAAAATCTGAGAGCAAGGTTTCTTCTTAATGTTTTGTTAAAACACTTGCCATAGAATAAGAAGGAGATGAAAGCATGTGCGGTCAGGAAAAACCCGCCATGCTTTTCGTGCATTTTGAGAATTGCGAAAATTTTATATAAATAAAAGAAAAATTCGATGCGTCATGTTTTAAAAAAATGGTTTAGGTCTGAAAAAGCGACAACGGCGATTGAGTTTTCCTTGGTGGGAATGCCATTTGTATTGATGACCATAGGCATTGTTGAGCTGGCGCTGATGTTCACAACACAGAGTCTTTTGCAAGAATCTGCTTTTACGGCTTCCCGAATGATAAGGACAGGGCAATTGCAGCTAACAGGCGGAAATGAAGATACATTTAGGACAGCTGTGTGTGACTTTGCCGCCGCCCTTATCCCCTGTAACCAAATTCAGTTTACTGTAAAGCAAATACCATCTTTTTCGGATGCTGATGACTCTCCACCCCAGTTTGATGCGGATGGAAACTTGATAGACCAGGGATTTGACCCTGGGAATGAGAATGACGTTGTTCTAATACGAATTGCCTACAACTACCCTGTTAAGACGCCTCTAATGCAGCCCTTGCTGGCCAATAACGGTAGTAAAAGATCTATGTTTTCTACCGTCGTGCTTAGAACAGAACCCTACCAATGAGATGATGTGTGATGGCAATGCTATATAATTTTCTGAAAAAATCGCATCTTTTGCGCTGGTATGTTGAAGAAAAGGCCACGGCTTTTACGGAAGCTGTCATTTTAATGCCATTGATGGTGACGCTTTTGATGGGCGTTTATGATTTGGGTCAAGGCATTACAACAAATCAAAGAGTGATAGGGGCATCGCAGATTATGGGCGATTTGATTGCCCGCGAGCGTGATATTGATATGGCTGGCCTCAATGACATTGTCAGGGCAGGAGAGCTTGCCATTGAGCCCTATTCAACCACGCCCTTTGGTTATGATATTGTAAGCATACAATTTGACGTTGATGGGTCGCCCATTGTGCTTTGGCGCGTCACGGAAAATATGATCGAAAATGACAGCGCCGTTGATAGTACCGAAGGTCTTGGCCCCCCTGGCGAGGGAATCCTTGTTGTGACAACAAGTTATGAGTTTGACCCCTTTTTTACCCATTTTGTGGTTGATAGAATTCCAATGCAGGAAGTTGCATTTTTAAGAGGCCGTAGAAGCCCGATTATAACGTGTGGCGATTGCCCCACATAAAAATACCCTTGGAGGTGTGAGATGTTTAAAAAAATAATCAATCAATATCGGAAAGCAACGTTGGGCGTTGTGGCGGTATGGTTTGGCATATCTATCCCGCTTGTGGTGACAGCCGTTGGTGTGTCAGTTGATTTAGGACAAAGTTATCTTGTCAAGGAACGGTTGTCGCAGGCGCTGGATGCTGCGGCACTGGCGGCAGCGACACTTTCAACGGATGATGAGGCCGTTATCGAGCAAAAAGTAAATGATTTTGTGGATGCAAACTATCCGCCTGACAAAGTTGGTTTTACTATGGATGTAAACGTTGCAAACAATGCTGACACTTTATATGTGAACGCGACGGCCAGGCTTGAAACATCCTTTATGAAAGTAGCAGGCGTTGAAACCATTGATGTTTTTGCAGAAAGCGAAGTGACGAAGGAGGTTAAGTCCATTGAAGTTGCGCTAGTGATGGACGTTACGGGCTCTATGTCTACCAATAACAACATAGGAACGTTAAGAACGGCAGCGACAAACTTTGTGGACACGATGTTTGACCGCGTTAAAGACATTAACCAGATAAAAATTGGACTGGTGCCTTTTAGCTCTTCCGTAAATGTCGGACCATACGGGCTTGGAAAAACGCCGACAAACCTCACCTATGACACAGCCTTTGTCAGCAACCCCTATAACCTTCAATATAGCAGCACTGATACAACCAAATGGATGGGCTGCATTCTGGAGGGGAATTATCCTTTGGATGTTGAAGACCACGAAGGGCCATGGAAAATGTATAGATACTGCCGTAATGAGGATGGAAGCGTTATTCCAGGCTGTGATACATCGTATAACAGCAAGAAAAAAACATATTCCGCCAATCGTGAGCAAAACTATCTTTGCCCTAGAACCACGATTACTCCTTTAACAAACAATAAAACAGAACTGACCAATAGCATTTCAACGCTACAGGCTGGCGGTAACACTTACATTAACGTGGGGCTTGTCTGGGGCTATAGAATGCTCTCACCAGAATTCCCGTTATCCGAAGGAGAATCCTGGAACAATGAAGACTGGACGAAGGCCATTATTTTAATGACGGATGGTGTGAACACCATGCACAATTATTATTCAGTATACGGGCCTACAGCTAGCCATAGTATTACACCAAATGATTTGGACAATCGTATGCTGGATGTCTGTGATGATTTGAAGTCGAAAAAGGTTTTGATTTACACCATTACCTTTGATGCGGGTGTAAATGCGTATACCAAATCATTGTTCGAGAGCTGCGCAACCCAGCCAAGCATGTGGTATCACGCACCTACGCAAGCAAAACTGATAGAGGTTTATCAGACCATTGCCAAAGAGCTGGCGAATCTGCACATATCCAAATAATACAATGTGTGCTTGTCTTGAAAACGAGGATTACATGAAGTAATCCTCGTTTTTACGTTTTGGACGATTCTATGTATTGCTTGGTTATTGTAACGCTAATTCTACTTTTTATTCCAAAATTATAGTATTTATAAAATAAATATTTCATATTTAAAGTAATTATCAAATAAAACCATTTGCTTAAAATTTTAGATAAATCACTTCCATTGTAATTCGCAATATTATTTCCATTATTATGCATATT
>CAUJHK010000035.1 GCA_963204715.1 Pseudomonadota bacterium
AGATATGTCGATTACCAATAATGGTCAAGAAACCCTGCCTTTTGGTTTGGGCCATCACCCTTATTTTAGAAAAACGCCAGGTACAATTTTAAAGGCAAATTTGTCCCATGTTTGGGAGAGCAGTGCTATGATTCCCACCAACCTTGTGCCTGTTCCCGAAGAATGGAATTTTTCCCATGGTAAAAATCTTACCACCGAAATTGGTGCGCCCGTCAATGGTTTTGGAGGAAATGACTATATTGATGGTTGTTTTCAAGGATGGGATAGAAAGGCCGAGATACTTTGGCCAGAAGATAAAATGGGGGTAAGAATCGAATCTGACCTACTCTTTTCCCATTTTGTTATATATGTTCCGCAGGCTGATTTTCTTTGTGCAGAGCCAGTCAGCCACGCTACGGATGCGTTTAATTTGTCCCATAGGGGAGAAAAAGACGTTGGTTTCAAGGTGTTAAAGCCAAATGAGAGCATGTCAGGACGTATGACTTTTACGCGTTTTGACCTCTAGGTCATCAGAATTATTTATATTGAAAGAAAGTTTTTTATTGCGTATAAATTGTCTTAGTGTTAAATCATTATACATAAAACAAAAATATTACAAATATGTATAATAAATAATAAGGGTGTTAAATGATAGCTAAGGCGATTTTAATTGATTGCGACGGAACAGCGGCCGTTAACGCAGAGGGAATCCATGAAGAGGCCGTCAGACACACCCTTCATAATATGCTTTACAGCCAGGGCCGTACCATGGATGACGAGAACTTCAAGACTTGCTGGACAGCAGAGCTTGGAAAAGGCATCGCAAATTTTTTCAACGCATACGCGGGGCAGTTACCGCAGGAGCATAAAGAAGCTTTAAAGAGCGCATGTGCTGGAGGCGCCGACGAGTTTGAGGGCATCTACGAAAAACATTATTGTGATTTCGTGGCAACAGGTCTGTCTGGCTTGAAAGTAAGAAAAGGTCTGGGAAGTCTGATTGTTCAGGCTAATGATCAAAATATCCCCGTAGCCTTTATTTCAAATGCAAAACAGGCGATCTTGGAAGCGACGGTTTCGGCACTGCAATTAAAAGGCAGGGTTGAACTCATCGCTGGAATGGATACAGTGATGAATGCAGGCTTCGCTCCTAAACCAGCTGCAGGTTCATATATTTTTGGCTGCCAGTTGCTGAATGTGGATCCTGTGGATTGCATAGGATTTGAAGATACTAAATCTGGTGTGCAATCATTGGTCGCCGCTGGCGTTGGAACGGTTGTTTTTTGCAGAAACGATATGACTATGCTTGTTGACGATTATGTTTCACATCACTCACATGTGCTTATTGAACCAGATGACTGTATGCGTGGGGTTGTGAACGAGCATTTTGCAAATAGAGCCGGAAGAGGCATGGATTTCGCAAGGGTTGCCGCCCAAGGGCCAAGTTTCTAATTTATCATTTTAAAAAATTAGGCTATTTGTATCTTTTAAAGGATATAAATTATGCACCAGCCACTTTTTCGCATAGGCATAGACTTTGGCGGTACAAAAACCGAAATCATTGCGCTGGATGGCCGCAATGGCAAAGAACTGTTTCGCAAACGCGTTCCCACCGTAAAAAATGACTACCCCGCCACCTTAAAAAACTTTGAAACACTAATTTTAGAGGCGGAAAATACCATCGGCGGGCCAGCCACCATAGGCATGGGCATTCCGGGCTCTATCTCGCGTGATACAAACCTCGTCAAAAACTGCAACGCCATGTGGGTGAATGGACAGCCTCTGAAAAAGGATGTGGAGGCGATGCTGGGCTGCGAGGTGCGCATTCAAAATGATGCAAATTGCTTGGCGGTGTCTGAGGCCACAGATGGCGCGGGGGCAGGTGCGGATGTTGTCTTTGCCATGATTATAGGCACAGGCTATGGCGCGGGTATCGTCGTCCACGGAAAACCTCTTGATGGTATCAATGGCATAGCAGGTGAGTGGGGGCATAACACATTGCCTTATCCACGTCTTTATGCGCCATCTGCGTTTGAACATGGCTATCCAAAGGAGTGCGAAAAAACAAAGAGCGGTGTGGTCAGCATAACCGATGACAAATCATGGGGCGAATATCCAGGGCCACTTTGTTATTGCGGCAAGGCAGGATGTCAGGAAATGTTTGTGTCTGGCACGGGCTTTAAAATGGATTATCAGCGCGTGACAGGGGAAGAGTTATCAACGCATGATATTATTGCGAATGCGATGAAGGGGGAGCCAAAGGCGCGCGCGGCGATGGACAGGTATATGGACAGGCTCGCGCGCTCAATCTCTGCGGTTGTGAATATTCTAGACCCTGATGTCATAGTTCTTGGCGGCGGGATGAGCAATGTTGATGCTATTTACAAAGAAGTGCCAAAAATCTGGGGGCGGTATATCAATTCTGATACCGTTCACACACCGCTTAAACCATCGCGCCATGGGGATTCCTCAGGCATACGTGGCGCGGCGTGGTTGTGGCCTATGATAAAATCGTCTTCTTGATTTGTCCTTTATGGAGCGATAACGCAATTTTTCCTGCCTTTAAATCCACTGCGTCCTTGCCAAACAAATCATAACGCCAGCCGCTCATGGTGGGCACACGCGGGTTTTCCTCCGCGGCAATAATCTCCAGCTCATCAGAGCTTGCAACCAGCTTGGCGGCAACATCGGCTTCACCCGCATTGATACGCAGCAGCATTTTAAGCATCTCCAGCGTGGCGGCGGCAGATTTTGGGAAGGCGTCTTTGCGAATGCTTTTGGGCCATTCAGATTTTGGTGCCGATAATGCGGCATGTGCCAAATCCAGTATTTGTTTGCCTATTT
>CAUJHK010000036.1 GCA_963204715.1 Pseudomonadota bacterium
AAGGTTTTCCCACCAGCTCTTCCACACGGTTCATCATGCCAATTTCAAAAGTCTGGTTTGTGATGATGCCGCCTGCCAAAGCTTTTAGCTTTGCATTGCTGGCATTTTTACTGGACAGATATTCCTTTGACATAGAAAGCGCGCCGGCGTGGTGAGGGCGCATGCCTTTAATAAACCAAAGGTCAGCTTTTTGTTCTTCAGCACCCTGGTTGGCAAACCATGCGTTGGTTACAAGCGGACCTGGCGCATAGTCAGGTTCCACCGCCGCCATAGCGCCCATAGGAATGTTTACAAACAAAGCAAACGCGACGAGTAAAAAGGATTTCATTTTATTCTCCTGTAAAAGTGCTTTTCACGAAACGCATTAACATTCGCCCAAAAAATGTTTTTTTCGTGTCTTGGCGGCAAAGTGTACACCCTGATAAAAATATTCCGGCTTTCGCCGGAATATTGGAAGTTTTTTAGCCGTTGGCAACCTTGGCCACTTCGGCGGCAAAGTCTGTTTCCTCTTTTTCAATGCCTTCGCCCAGCTGAATGCGCGCATAAGCTGTCAAAGCCACGGGCGCACCAACATCCTTGGCCGCATTTTCAAGAAGTTTTGCAATTTTTGTTTCGCCATCCATGACGAACACTTGCTCTAGCAAGCATATCTCTTCATAGAATTTACGCATGCGGCCTTCGAGCATTTTTTCAATAATGTCCGCAGGCTTGCCTTCCGCTTTGGCCTGTTCACGCAGCACGTCTTTTTCGCGCTCCATAGTAGAGGCATCCACATCTTCCTTTTTCAAAAATTTCGGGAAGGCGGCTGCGGCGTGCATGGCAATTTGCTTGCCTAGCGCTTCGAGTTTTTCTTTATCGCCCGTTGATTCAAGCGCAATCAAAACACCGATTTTACCAAGATTGGGCGCAACCGCATTGTGCATATAACCTGTCACAACGCCATCATTCACAGACAATTTCTGCGCGCGGCGAATGGTCATGTTCTCGCCAATCTTCGCAATCAAATCCGTCAGATTTTCAGACACAGGTTTTGCGTTCATGGTGCTGGACAGTAGTTTTTCAAGATTACCCTCTCCTGCTGCCGCCATATCTGCTACCGAACGGACAAAGCCTTGAAACTCTTCATTGCGCGCAACGAAATCTGTTTCGGAGTTTACTTCGACAACAGTCCCTGTCTTGCCGTTTGTTGTAATAGCAACCAGGCCTTCTGCCGCCGTGCGGGAAGATTTTTTAGCCGCCTTGGACAAACCTTTTTTGCGAAGCCAGTCGATCGAGGATTCCATATCGCCATTGTTTTCAACCAACGCTGCTTTGGCATCCATCATGCCTGCGCCCGTTGTTTCACGAAGTTGTTTTACCATTGATGCTGTTATCTCAGCCATTTGTATTTTCCTTTTTAATATCATTTAAAGAACTGTCATCCTGAAGGAGCGGGAGCAACTGAAGGATCCCTCAAGATCCTTCGCTTCGCTAAGGATGACAGCATAAATTAACCTGCGTTATCCGCTTTTTTGGCTGGCTCTGCTTAGGCCTCAACAGCTTGCGCAGATGGCAGCGTTACAGCCACATCAACAGCCGCGCCCACATCTTTGCCTGATTTGCCCAGCTCTGCCTGAATACCGTCAAGAATGGAATCCGCCACAAGGTCGCAGTACAATTCAATGGCACGCAAGGCATCATCATTCCCTGGGATTGGGTAGTGAACGCCTTTTGGTGATGAGTTGGAATCCAGAATTGCAAAAACAGGTATGCCCAGCTTATTGGCTTCTTCCACCGCGATGTCTTCTTTGTTCACATCAATAATGAAAAGAGCGTCAGGTTGGCCACCCATCTCCTTGATCCCGCCCAAAGAAAGTTCCAGCTTGTCGCGTTCACGCGTCATCATCAAAACTTCTTTTTTGGTCAGGCCTTCAGGCTTTGCCAAAATGCCTTCCAACTCACGCAAGCGGTTGATAGACACGGAAATCGTTTTCCAGTTTGTCATCATACCGCCCAGCCAACGGTGGTTCACATAGTATTGACCACAGCGCTTTGCGCTTTCGGCTACTTTTTCTTGTGCCTGACGCTTTGTGCCCACGAACAAAACACGACCGCCATTCGCAACGATATCGCGGAGTGATTTCAGGGCTGTGTTCATCATAGGAACGGTTTGTTGAAGGTCCAGAATGTGGATTCCGTTACGCACACCAAAAATGTATGGGCGCATTTGAGGATTCCAGCGGCGTGTATGGTGACCAAAGTGAACGCCCGCTTCGAGCAATTGACGCATAGTGAATGTTGGCATAGCCATGGATATGGTTCTCCTTTATATATCCGGTTTTTCCTCGATGAGCCTTGGTTTTCAAGGGGTTAGCCCGTCAACACCGGTTTAGGAACTCATCTGTGAATTAGAGCAACTGCGCTCTTGGTGCGTGTTATACCCCCCATTATGGCAGAAATGCAAGGGAAAAAGGAAGTTTTGCCATTTTCATAATATAATTTCAATGACAAAGCCTGTCAGAGATGTTATGTTTTTCCCCATGGATTTTGACCCGTTTCAAAGAGCCGCCACGCCACGTCCGCTCCCCCGCTTTGTGATGCTTACGCAGACGAACGGGCGCAAAACCTATGTTCGGCGCGACCTGATAGACGAGCATCATATTAAAGAAGACGGGTTTCATGGCTCCCGCCTCACCCTTAAAACACAAAACCACCCGACAATCGCCTTTAATGGAGCGCTTTGCGTTTTTGAGTCTCCAGAAAAAATTGCGGATTTGATGGGCACTGCGGTGACTACGTATCGCACGCTCAAATTCTTGAGCCTTATGTCAGGAATAGAAAAAAACATACAGGCGGACGAAATTGATATTATCCAGACAATAGATTACGCCGACAGGCCACAAACAAATATTTATACAAACAATATGTCCCTTGTGCAGGCCGCCAAAAATCCTTTGGAAAACCCTGAGAATATTATGCAGCCTGCGGAAATATTGCCCTTTGTGCGCCCAAGCAGCATACGTGACTTAAGCTTTTAGCGTTCCGAAATTCTGATAACGCCAGGGGTTGACCGTATGGCCGCAATGGCGGCTGGTGAAAGTGACCATTTACCATTCAGCGTAATTTCTGCCAGCTCAGCCCCCACATCGGCAAAAACACTCACCTTCACATTCCCCCGTCCTTCTACGTCCATCAAATCTTTAATCTTTTGTATGGGCGCGGCGGCATCTATGTAAACGGTTAGTTCTGCGAGCTTGCTGGCCAGTGTTTCATCAAGTGGTGTGATAATCTGCCCCAGCAACCTGACCTGCTCATCCTTCACATCCGCATCACATGTCAAAAGCAACCCTGCCCCTGGTTCAAGGAAAGAGCGGGCGCGCGACAAGGTTTCAGAAAAAATCATCACTTCATAAACGCCCGTGGCATCAGACATTTGCAAGAAGGCATATTTGTTCCCGCTTTTGCCTATCTTCTCAACCTTCTTAATCAAGATACCAGCCATTTGCACACGGTTGGACGGCGTTCTATCCAGCACCTCCAGCAACTGGGCGCATGGCACAATCTTCATCCGTTCAAGTTGATCAACCTTTGTATCAAGCGGGTGAGAGGACAAATAGAACCCTACCGCATCAAATTCATGGCGCAGTTTTTCCAGCACATCCCATTCCTGAACATCTTTCATGGGCGGTAAATCTGCGTTCTTGCCAGTAGCATCACCAAACAGGCTCACCTGCCCGCTTTCGCGCTCTTGCGCTTGCGCCTGCGCATGACGAAGCAGCATTTCTATATTCTCATATATTTGCGCACGCTTATCGTAAATGGAATCAAACGCACCAGCACAGGCAAGCTGTTCAAACTGCTTTTTGTTCATAACCTTTGAATCAAGGCGGTTCATAAAGTCTGCCAGTGATTTAAACAATCCGCTTTCACGGCGTTCTTGCACCAGTTTTTCCATCGCGCCATGCCCCACACCCTTTAAGGCGGCCAAGGCATAACGAATTTTTGCGTCATCCACGACGAACATAACGCCAGACTTGTTTATATCTGGAGGTAGCAAAGGAATACGCATGCGGGTGACTTCTTGCTTAAACACAGCCAGTTTATCCGTGTTGCCGTAATCGAGAGTCATGGAGGCTGTCATGAACTCAACAGGGTAATTCGCTTTCAGCCACGCGGTTTGATACGCAATGAGTGCGTAGGCCGCCGCATGGGATTTATTAAACCCGTACCCTGCAAATTTTTCAATTTGTTCAAAGATCATCGCGGCCTGCTGTGCAGGAACGTCTGAATGTGCCTTTGCCCCCTTCACAAACATATCTTGCTGGGCATCCATTTCAGATTTAATTTTCTTACCCATCGCGCGGCGAAGCAAATCTGCATTGCCCAATGTATAGCCTGACAATATCTGCGCGGCCTGCATCACCTGTTCCTGATAGACCATAATGCCATAGGTTTCTTCCAGCATGGGGCGTAATTTAGGGTGAAGATAATCAGCCTCTTCCTTGCCATCTTTTACAGACACATATTTTGGAATATTGTCCATTGGCCCAGGGCGATAGAGTGCGACGAGGGCAATAATATCTTCAAACCTGTCAGGCTTCATTTTGCGCAGCGTGTCTTTCATACCTGAACTTTCAAGCTGGAACACACCAATAGATTCTCCGCGGGCAATAATTTCGTATGACTTTGCATCATCAAGCGGAATTTGAAGAATATCTATTTTTTGCCCCGTTGTTTCTTCAACAAGCTGGAGCGCCTTTTGCACCACGGTCAGAGTTTTCAAACCCAGAAAGTCGAACTTGACCAAGCCCGCCTGCTCAACATATTTCATGTTGAATTGCGTCACGGGCATTTCAGAGCGCGGATCACGATAAACAGGTGACAATTGATATAAAGGTCTATCCGATATAACCACCCCCGCCGCATGGGTGGAAGCGTGACGGTACAGCCCCTCAAGTTGTAGGGCAATATTTATAAGCTTTTGTGAGTTTTCATCCTTGTTCGCTTCTGCACGCAAATCCGCATCCGCATCAAGAGCCTGCTGCAATGTCAAAGGATTGGCAGGGTTGTTCGGAATCATTTTGGCAAGCCTGTCCACTTGCCCGTATGGCATTTGCAAAACACGCCCGACATCACGCACCGTGTTACGCGCCTGCAATTTTCCAAACGTAATAATCTGCGCCACGCGGTCACGGCCATAACGTTCTTGCACGTAGGATATAACCTCATCACGCCTGTCCTGACAAAAATCCACATCAAAGTCTGGCATCGACACGCGTTCAGGGTTCAAAAAACGCTCGAACAGCAAATTAAACCGCAAGGGATCAAGATCCGTAATTTTAAGCGCCCATGCAACAACTGACCCCGCGCCAGAACCACGCCCCGGCCCTACAGGAATGCCGTGATCCTTGGCCCATTTGATAAAGTCTGACACGATGAGAAAATATCCAGGAAACCCCATCTTCTCAATAACATCCAATTCAAATTCAAGGCGGTCTTCGTAGGGTTTAGGGTCTGTACCTTGCGCCGTATAGTTTTGAATGCGCCATGCCAAACCTTCACGAGCCTGGACTTTCAGCTCTTCGACCTCTCCGCGACCGCTATCCGTTTTAAAGGGTGGAAGAATAGGCTTTACAGGCTTTAATAAAAAGCTGCATCTCTGGGCTATGACGTGTGTGTTTTCAATGGCCTCAGGCACATCATCAAACATCTTCTCCATGTCTTCGGATGATTTGAAAAAATGATGTTTGGTTGCCTTGCGCCTGTCTGATTCCGTAACATATCGACCTTCAGCAATGCAAAGCAAAGCATCATGCGCTTCATGCATGGACGGATCAGCAAAATAACAATCATTGGTGGCAACAAGCGGGACATTGTATTTATACGCAAAATCAAGGAGGGCGTCTTCTACCATGTCTTCGGTGTGCATGCCGTGGCGTTGCAGTTCAATATAAAATCTATCTCCAAAGGCCTTATGCAAGAATTTCAGACGCGCCTCATCTACAACACCACAGGCTCCCCCGCCTGAAAGACAGATTATCCCTGATGCACTCGCCGCGACATCTTCGTACTTTGCAACAAAGTCTTTTCCGCCCGCCCCGCTCATATAGGCATCACTGACAAGTTTGCAAAGATTTAAATATCCATCATGGGTTTGGCATAGCAGAACAATCTGCTTTCCATCATCCATTGTAATTTGTGCGCCGATGATGGGCTGCACTCCCTCATCCGCCGCGGCCATGGCAAATTCAAGCGCGCCAAAAAGATTATTCGTGTCCGTGACGGCGACAGCAGGCATGTCGTTCAGCTTGCAGCGTTTGACCAAATCTTTTATGCGTATGGCACCTTCCGCCAAAGAATAGGCGGAGTGGACGTGCAGATGGATAAAAGAGTTTGTGCTGGACATACGCCCAATAGACCAAGGTAAATCCTTAATTTCAAGGATTAATACGTAATTATCCGCCCTGCTTTTAACTCCAGAATTCTGTCCATACGCTCCGCCAAATCCATGTTATGGGTGGCAATCATCGCGCCAATGCCCGTGGAGCGGACTAGGTTTGTAAGCATTTCAAACACGCCTTCGGATGTTTCAGGGTCAAGATTCCCCGTTGGCTCATCCGCCAGCAAGAGTTTAGGATTGTTTGCAAGAGCGCGCGCCATCGCCACACGTTGTTGTTCGCCGCCTGAAAGCCTTGCGGGGCGGTGGTCTAAACGGTGGTCCAGCTTCAGATGTGCCAGAAGTTCCCTTGCCCTGTCTTGAGCCTTTTTCTTTGGAACGCCCGCAATCATTTGTGGAATAACCACATTTTCAAGCGCGGTAAACTCAGGCAAGAGATAATGAAACTGATAAACAAAACCGATATATTTTTGACGAAGCAGTGTGCGCTGTTCATCATCGTTACGGGTTGTGGCGTCCTGCCCCGCAATGAAAATTTTTCCCGATGTGGGTTTATCAAGAAGCCCCGCCATTTGCAAAAGCGTTGATTTACCAGACCCAGAAGGCCCGACGAGCGCAACAATTTCACCAGATTTTATTTCGATATCAACATTATGAAGCACTGTCAGGCTAGTCCCGCCTTGCTGATATGTACGTGACAAATTTTCGGTTTTCAAAAGGACATCACTCATAGCGCAGCGCCTCCACGGGGTCTAGGCGTGAAGCGCGCCAAGCAGGATATAGTGTGGCCAAAATAGAAATCACAAGCGCCATGCCCACGACGACAGCCACCTCTTCCCATTCAATAATAGCGGGAAGCTTCGACAAGAAATAAATCTCTTCAGAGAAAAGATCTGTGTTGGTCATACCTTCTAAAAAGCGGCGGATGGATTCGATATTCGTAGCAAACAGCACCCCCACCAATGTGCCAAAGAATGTGCCTGCAAAACCTATGCTCGCGCCTGTAAGCATAAATATTTTGAGCATGGTGGAACGCGATGCCCCCATGGTTCGCATAATCGCAATATCTTTGCCCTTGTCTTTCACTAGCATAATCATGCTTGAAATAATGTTGAAGGCCGCAACTATAATAATCAGGGTTAAAATCAAAAACATGACATTGCGTTCAACGTTCAGGGCATTAATGAAAGATTTGTTGGCATCACGCCAGTCATAAACCTTTGCGTCTTCTCCCACCGCAAATTTAATATCATCCTTAACCTGATTGATTTGCATGGGAGAGTTGGCCATAATTTCAAGTGTATTGACCGCATTGTCCATCAAGAAAAATTTTTGCGCTGCTTCAAGCGGCATAAAAATAAAGCCTGCGTTATATTCGTACATACCCACATCAAAAACTATAGAAACCGTAAAACTGGATGAACGCGGAACCGTACCAAAAGGAGATGCCTTTCCCTTAGGCGAAAGCAACGTAACCGTATCACCAACTTTCAGGTTATATTTGCGCGCCATCTCCGCGCCTATGGCAATGTTATTGTCCGTAAAAGTTTTTATATCCCCTGCCACAATACCATCGGCAATGATTGGTTTTGTTGAAAAGTCCTGCCGTGAGAGTGCGCGTACCATAGCGCCCGCCGCCGCACCATTGACGGATACAAGCACCTGAGACTCTATCATAGGGCGAACACTTTCAACGCCCGCCGTATTTTCAATTTTTTGCACCATGGCACCGTAATCATACAAGGGGCCAACTTGTGCATACACATTCAAATGGCCATTCAGCCCCAAAATGCGTCCAACAAGTTCTTCACGAAAGCCGTTCATGACAGACATGACGATGATAAGCGTGGCCACGCCCAGCATAATACCAAGGAAAGAAAACCCAGCGATAACGGAAACAAAGCCTTCAGCTTTTCGTGCCCGCAAGTACCGTCCAGCCATCATGCGTTCAAAGGGAGAAAACATCCTTAGTATGATTTCGCAAGTAACACTTTGCGCCCTTCATCTTCAAATGGCATACAGCGTGTCGAAAGCTTGAATTCATCACGAACTTTTGCAAGTGCGGCGTCATTTAACATTTCAATCGGCACACGGGCAAAACCCATTTTACCTGCCCCATAAAAATCATGCACATCAGATACCGAAGCCACATCAAACGTATTTTGACGTGTAAACGCGCGATGTCGGCTTAAAAGCCCATCATGCATGCTGTCCAAAACAGATTGTATAGTGCCCATAAATTCAGGCACTGCTACTGTCTTTTTGGAGTCACGCCCCAGATCACGGCGCACAAATGTCAGGCTGTTGGCTTCCATCTCACGCGCACCAATTTCAACACGAACAGGAATTCCTTTTTTGATAGATTCCCACATTTTATCTGGCGTGCGCATATCACGATCATCAAGCTTTACAGCGTATCCTGCCTTTTTTAAATCCTTGGCGATTTTATCGCAGAATTCTAAAACAGCACCTGCCGTGCCATCGTCTTTTGTCACGGGAATAATGACAACTTGTATAGGTGCAACGCGAGGCGGCATAATCATGCCATCATCATCCGCGTGGACCATAATCATCCCACCAATGGCGCGTGTGCTGTATGCCCATGAAGTGGTATGGGCGAAAGCTTCTTTTCCATCACGGCCAGAAAATTTAATACCGATCGACTTTGCAAAATTTTGCCCCATGTCATGCGTTGTCGCGGCCTGAAGAGCCTTGCCGTCTTGCATCATAGATTCAAACGCCACGGTGTTAATCGCACCAGGAAATCTTTCCTCAGCCGTTTTATTTCCTTCAAAGCCCGTGAAAGCCAAACATTCTTCAAAAAACTTTTTATAAAGCCCCATCACGTGAAGCGTATCTTGCTTGGATTCCTCCGCCGTTTCAAAAGCGCAGTGTCCTTCATGCCATAAAAATTCTGATGTGCGAAGGAATATACGCGTGCGCATTTCCCAACGAAACACTGAATTCCACTGGTTTAATTTCATAGGCAGATCACGGTAAGATTGAATCCATCGTGACATAGCCTCACCAATAATGGTTTCAGACGTAGGACGAACTACATACGGCTCTTCCAATTTGGCCGCAGTGGCGGGAACCAACCCACCCTTATCATCTTTTTCAAGACGGTGATGTGTGACAACAGCGCATTCTTTTGCAAAACCATCAACGTGCTCTGCTTCTTTGGAAAGATAGCTGACGGGAATAAGTACAGGAAAATAAGCATTTTGAATGCCGTAATCTTTAAGCCATTTATCAAAGATGGCTGTCATATTTTCCCACAGCGCCCAGCCATAAGGCTTAATTGTCATGCAACCACGCACTGGTGAACTTTCGGCCATGTCGGCCGCCTTGATGACCTCCTGATACCATTCAGGAAAATCTTCTGCGCGGGTGGGCGTAATAGCCGTTTTTGAGTTTTGTTGCTTTGGGGGTTGAGCGGGTTTGTTCATGCTTTTATATTACCTATTCGTCGTTATAGTCGCCGCCTTCCAAAAGCTTGCCAAGCGGGTGTTGCTTTGGCGCAAGGCTTGGCGGCATTTTTTCGGCAGGTTTTGAATTTTCCTGCGCTGGGGGCAACTTTATGATATCCGCTGGTTTTTGTCCATTGTCCAAAACAGGCTCTGGCGCAAGGTTTTCGGGCGGTTTTTGGCCACAAAGCACATAAACCTGCGATGTCACATCCTGATCATTAAACCTCACGCGCCCATTTTTAGAAATTTCCAAAAACCCCATAGTCCCTTCCATCTCTATGCCCTTGGCGGAGGCCGATGTAAAAGAAAGCCTTTTGGTCAAGTCAACCGTCAGGGGCACAACCATGGTTTCAGGCACGTCCATCACAGGCGCGTTGATGTCTGCGGGGACAACGGCTTTTCCGTGTACATCCACGCCAGCCTGATATGCCACACCATCCCTTGCAACATGTTCTTTTAAAACATTGCATTCAGGTGGAAGCGGTGTCATTTCCTGCGCCATTGCGGGGAACGATATAAAAGCAATTAGAAGGAGAATTTTTGCTGTTTTCATTTCAGCTGATCTTCCTCATACATCTTGCGGGCGATTTCGTAAAAATCAATCACATCAAAATAAATCAAGGCAAACACAATAAGCCATATAATTGCGGCCACTATGCCTGTGATTATAAACTTGCGCTTCATGTTTGCGTTTTCAGGAGCGCTGTGGGAATTGCCCAAAACAACTTCCTGCGTCCTTTTATTACCGAAAGGAAGCACGGCAAAAATAGCCAGCCAGTAAATCATCATATACAGAATAATGCCTGTGAATATTGTCATGCTTAAACCCTGACCAGATGCACAGATGTCTTTGGTTTTATGCTTAGCTTGTGTTGAACAAAGCGGCGAATGCCAATTCGCATTTCTTCCATAACAAAATTATCATCGCGCAGTTCTTCACGCGTCATGTCGGCCAGAATATCTTCTATTTCATCTAGAATATCATCTTCGAATTTTTGACCGTCTTTATCATCAGGGTCAACCAGACCAACAGTAGACACTTGCGCATCAGACACCAAATCTCCGCGCGCATTCATCACTAACGTGGCATGTACTGCGCCTGAATATTGAAGTTTTCTTCTTTGGACAATGGCCTGATGGTTGGCATCAATAATTCGCCCTGGCTCTACAGCCAAAATCCCTGTTTCGACATGGTCTATTATTTGCGGCGTCCCAGGGGACAAACGAATGACAGACCCATTGTTGGGCACGATGGCCGTTGGCACCTGACAATCAAGCGCAAGGGCGGCATGCGCCTCCAGCATAGAACGCTCTCCATGCACCGCAACAACACACTGTGGTTTTAGCCATTGGAACATCTGTGTTATTTCATCCCGTGCGGGGTGCCCTGACACATGGATACAATGTTTTGTATCACGCGGGGATATAACACGAACCTTAGTCGCGGCAAGATTGTTTTTCACCGCTATAATCTCACGCTCGTTCCCAGGAATGGGACGCGCCGAAAAAATAACCGTATCGCCACGTTTAAAGGATATTTCCTGATGATCGCCGCGCGCAATCCGCGCCAGCTGCGCCCTAGCCTCACCTTGTGATCCTGTCAAAACCATAACAACCTTGTCATCGGGTAAATAGCCAACGTCTTCGTCCGATACAAACTGTAGAACATCTTTTAAATATCCGCATTCACGCGCTGCTGCTGTCATGCGGTGAAGCGAGCGTCCCATCAACGCCACTTGCCGTCCATTTTCATTCGCGGCAAGGCAAATTGATTTTAAACGTCCGATGTTGGAGGCAAACATGGTAATGGCGATGCGCCCTTCACATTCCTTGAACAAGGCCGACAAGCCTTTTTCAACATCAGTTTCAGACCCTGATGTGCCCTCCACTTCCGCATTCGTTGAATCCCCTATATAGGCAAGCACGCCCTTTTCACCAAATTTTTTAAATGGTTCAGGGTCTGTTGGGGCGCCTATCGTGGGCTGTGGGTCAAGATTCCAATCCCCGCTGTGAAGAATATTGCCCGCATCCGTTTCAATAAACAGCGCCGCCGTTTCGGGAACAGAGTGGGACACAGGGGTAAATGTCACTTTGAATGGTTTTAAGTTTATTGTCTTGTTGGGACTAACTTCAATTATTTCAGCATCACGACATTCTTTTCTTTCACCCAGCTTCATGCGCAAGATAGCGGCTGTAAAGGGCGTGGCATATAGGGGACAGCGAAAACGCGTCCACAAATGCGCCACTGCGCCAATATGGTCTTCATGTGCGTGGGTGATGATCATCCCCACCAGATCCTTGCGGCGGTCTTCAATAAATTTTGGATCAGGTAGCAATATATCAATGCCCGGAAAATGCTCATCGGCAAACCCAAGCCCGCAATCAATGGCCAGCCATTTTCCTTGATAGCCATACACATTCAAGTTCACGCCAAACTGTTCGGCGCCGCCTAGCGGAATAAAATAAAGTTCTTCTTTTTTAAAGTTCATAAAGCCTATGCCGCTTTTGCTGTTTTACGAACATGTTCGTAAATGGCAAGCAGTCCTTTCATGGTTAAATCTTCGTCGTATAAATCAATCATTTTTGTGCCATCTGCAAAAAGCGGCGATAGCCCGCCCGTTGCTATGACCAGTGGCTTGGCGTTCATTTCATCAGACAGGCGTTTGACCATGCCCTCCACCATACTGACAACGCCCCAGTAAATACCAGCCTGCATGGCATGGACAGTATCCTTGCCTATCACTGTGTCAGTTTTGCGGATGGATATTTTTGGCAAAGCCGCTGCCGCCTGACGAAGCGCCGCCAAAGACAAGTTGACGCCTGGTGATATAACACCGCCACAATGATCACCGTTTTCGTCGATCACATCATAGGTTGTTGATGTTCCAAAATCCACAACAATGGCGGGGCACTTATAATAATGCTTTACGGCCATGGCGTGTAGCAACCTGTCCGCCCCCATCTCTTCTGGCTTTTTGATTTTTACCTTGATGTCGAGGTTTATTGCGTCTTGCCCCACAACAATGGGCTTTGCGTGAAAATGCTTGTCGCACAAACGAATTAAATTAAAATTTGCGTCTGCGACGACTGAGCTGATAATCGTGTTTTTTACGCAAGGAAAGGATAGCCCAGCCTGTAAAAACAAGGGGTAGAGCCACGAGGCATATTCATCCGCCGTGCGCGCCGCATCAGTCTTGCAGCGCCAAGAATGCAAAATTGAGTTTCCATCATAAAGGGCGAACACAACATTCGTATTCCCCGCTTCTATTGCCATTAACATTTTATATCGCTCCAAAATGGACTTCGCCAGACGTAAACTTTTTTATCTCCCCGCCCACGTCCGCAATCAAAACACCGTTTTCATCCACGCCTTTGAATACACCTTCATAGGTTATTTCAGGCAGCCTTATTTTCATAGTCTGGCCCAAGCCATGGGCTTGTTTTAACCACGCATCGCGGATTTGCGCAAATCCTTTGTCCTGCCACTCTTTATAATAGTGCAAGAGATAGCCCAGATAAACATCCCTGAACGTGTTGATGGCAAGCCGCTCTTTCTTAATGGAATCAAGGCCTATAGCCCCTTCTGGCGGGGCAAAAATATTCACGCCCGTTCCAACAATCAAATAGTCCACACGGCCATGGGAATCCAGCCTTGTTTCCAGCAAAATGCCCGAAACCTTGCGCCCATCTATTAAAATATCATTCGGCCATTTTAAAGTTTTTTCGTGTCCTTCTTCCATCACCTCATCCATGGCGGAAGAGAGCGCAAGCGCGACCACAAAAGCAACCTGCCCTGCCTTGTCCGCCTTACATGAGGGACGCAAAAGCAAAGAGATGTATAAATTACCCATGGGTGAAAGCCATTCATTGCCATGACGGCCACGCCCCTTTGTCTGTTGAAGTGCTTGTATGGCAAGCCCTTCTGGCTCAGCCGTATCTGTAAGGTTTCGAACCATGTCTTGCGTACTGGGCGTTGTGCCCAAAACCTGAACACGCCAAAAATTATTATCAACCATTGAAGAAAACGCTAACCGCATCACGGCTGATAGAAACCAGAGGCGATGGATTTAAGACAAAAACAAGAACAAAGAGAACGCTTAGGCCAACCACAAGACGGCGGACAAACGGTGCGCCCTTTTCAAAGACAGGAACAGGTTCATCAAAGAACATAACCTTGATGATACGAAGATAATAATACGCCGCGACAACGGAGGTGAGAATTCCGAACACGGCAAGGCCATACATCTCTGCGCCGACAGCCGCTTTAAAAACCATAAACTTGCCGAAGAAACCTGCCAGAGGGGGAATGCCGCTCATGGAGAACATCAAAATTGCAAGCGCATAGGCAGACGATGGACAGTTGCGGGATAAGCCAGACAAATCAGATATGTTCTCAAGCGCAACACCATTGCGGCGCATGGACAACACCACACCGAATGTTCCTGCCGTCATCACCATATAAATAGTCATATACACCAGAATGGAGGCCGCGCCTTCAGGTGAGGCCGCCGCAAGCCCCACAAGGGCAAAGCCCATATTTCCGATTGAGGAATAAGCCAGAAGACGTTTTATATTGTCTTGTTGAAGAGCCGCAAACGCCCCCACGCCCATGGACAGAGCAGATAGAATAGTGATGATTTGTGACCATTGCATGGCGGCTGTAGGAAATGCCTCAAACAGAACACGAATTAAAAGCCCAAGCGCCGCCAGTTTTGGCACAAGTGCAAAAAACGCTGTAACTGATGTGGGCGCACCTTCATAAACATCAGGAGTCCACATGTGAAATGGCACAGCCGATATTTTAAAGGCAATCCCCGCCAGCAAGAACACCATGCCAATCAGCGCGCCGACGCTAAGCCCTGCGGCCAGAGTATCACCTATCACAATAAAGTTTGTTGATCCTGTGTAGCCATATACAAGAGACGCACCAAAAAGCAGCATGCCCGAAGAAATGGCGCCGAGAACAAAATATTTTAACCCGGCTTCGGATGATTTGACGTTGTCACGTCGGATAGACGCCAGAACGTAAAGCGCAAGGGACTGCAGCTCCAAACCCATATATAAAGAAAGCAGATCATTGGCCGACACCATCAGCATCATGCCAAGCCCCGAGAACAAAATAAGGAGCGGATATTCAAACCGCGCCATCTTTTCATCTTCGATATAACGGATGGAAAGCGCGACAGAAACCATCAACCCCGCAAGTATCAAAAGTTTCAAGACGCCTGCAAACTGGTCCATCACAAACATACCGTTCAGGACCTTTGTTTCAACCCAGCTATTTTGCAACAGCAGGCTTGTCGTCACGGCAAAGGCAAGCACGCACAGCCAGCCAATGGCGGACGACGACTTGTCCCCATGGAATACGCCAAGAACGAGCAAGAGCATGCCAGAAACAGCTAGAAATAATTCTGGCATCATGGGCATTAGCATCGCAAAGGAAAAATCATTCATGGTGATTGCCTTCAATTGTCTGGGCTTTTACAGCCGATAGCCGCAAGGGCGCATCAGGAGTTTTGTTATATTGATATATCTGGATGAGATTAGAAACGGAGGGAGAAATATTTTTCATCACAAGTCCTGGTGCGATACCGAACAAAATGGCCATAACGGCAAGCGGAACAAGATACGCAAATTCCATCCTCGTCAAATCTGGCATAGCGGCGGCATCCGCATTTTTTTGCTGTCCAAAAATCACGCGACGATAGAGTACAAGCATATAGGCCGCGCCAAACACAACGCCTGTCGTGGCAAAAACCGCCACGTAGGTGTTCACCTGAAACGAGCCCATCAGTGTCATAAACTCACCAACAAAGCCCGATGTCCCCGGCAGGCCGACTGACCCTAACATCAACACCATAAAGACCGTGGCATAACGCGGCATGTTTTTAACAAGTCCGCCATAGCGTGAAATTTCACGCGTGTGCAGGCGGTCATACACAACCCCCACGCATAAAAACAGCGCGGCGGATATAATACCGTGGGAAAGCATCTGGAACATGGCACCATCCACGCCCTGCTGCGTGCCTGTGAATATTCCAAGCGTGACAAACCCCATATGGGATACGGAAGAATAGGCAATCAGCTTTTTCATGTCTTCTTGCACAAGTGCCACAAGCGCGGTGTAAATAATGGCAACAACCGAAAGCCAGAACACCATATCTGCAAAATAGGCCGAAGCATCGGGCAAAATGGGAAGCGAGAACCGTAAAAATCCATACCCGCCCATTTTCAAAAGAACACCCGCCAGAATAACAGACCCCGCAGTCGGTGCTTCCACGTGAGCATCAGGCAACCATGTATGGACAGGCCACATAGGCATTTTCACAGCAAAGGAGGCGAAGAAGGCCAGCCATAACCATATCTGCACGTTAAGGTCAAGGTTATTGTCCGCCATCAGCGTGATGTCCGTCGTACCTGTTTGCATATAAAGGTACAAAAGCGCGATAAGCATCAAGACAGAGCCAAGAAGCGTGTACAAAAAGAATTTGAACGCGGAATAAACGCGCCGCGCACCGCCCCAGACGCCGATAATAATAAACATCGGGATAAGAACGCCTTCAAAGAACACATAAAAAAGAATTGAATCAAGCGCGCAGAATGTCCCCACCATAAAGGTTTCAAGAACAAGAAAGGCGATCATAAATTCTTTCACGCGCTTTTCTATCGCATGCCAGCAGGAAACAATACAAATAGGTGTTAGAAATGTTGAAAGCAAAACGAAGTATACGGATATGCCGTCAACCCCCACATGATATTGGAGGTTCAGAGCAGGAAACCATGTCGATTTTTCGACAAACTGCAGGTCCGCCATGCCTGTTTGGTATTGCCCCATCATGCATAAGGAAACGCCGAACACCGCCGTTGTGACAATCAGGGCGATCCACCGCGCCCCATTATCCGACAGTTTTGGTATAGCCAGAATGAGCAGAACGCCAAGCAAAGGAAGAAAAATCTGAAGGGAGAGAATATGATTCAACATTTTAAAAAATCCCTATGCCCCCGCACCAAAAGAAAAGAAAAACCATGAGATAAAGGCAATGACGCCCACAATCATGACAAAGGCGTAATGATAGACAAAACCTGTTTGCATTTTTTTCAAAACACGTCCGATTTGTAAGGAACGTGCGGCCACACCATCTGGCCCCACCCCGTCCACCACAGTCTTGTCGCCCTTCCAGAACATGTTCCCAGCACAGATAGCGCTTTTAACAAAAGTCGTATTGTAAATTTCATCAAAGAACCATTTGTTGAAAAACAGCCTGTGCAAGCCTTTAAACCGCGCCACCATAGAGGATGGGAAGGAAGGGCAGCGTACATAGAACACCCATGATAAAAACAGGCCGAGCACACCCATCAAGGTTGGCAACAGCTTGACCCACAGTGGCACATGGTGCGCGGCCTCCACACTGTCATGCGCAGGCAATATTTTTATAGCATCGCCCCAGAAAACAAAACGGTTCAGCTCAAGCCCATGGTCATCTTCTTCCACCACGGGCGCTTCTATCGTGTGCTCAACCTCAAGCTCGGCTGATGTTTCGGCCACAATCGGTTCATGCTCCTTGCCGCCAACAAACCCCTGATAGCCAAGAAACCCTGCGAACACTGCGCCGACAGACAAAAGCACAAGCGGCGTTAACATGACGGGTGGAGATTCATGCGCATGATCAAAGGTGTGGTGATCCATCCGTGGCTTGCCGTGGAACGTCATGAATATCAAGCGGCCTGAATAAAACGCGGTCATAAAGGCGGCGACAATCCCCATCCAGTAGGCAAACATGCCATAAGAGGAATGTGCGGCAAACGCGCTTTCCAAGATAATATCTTTAGAATAATAGCCCGCAAAAAACGGCACACCACAAAGAGCCAGAGAGCCAACCCACATCAAAACATAGGTTGCGGGAATTTTCTTCCACACACCACCCATGTTGCGCATGTCCTGTTCATCATGAAGCGCGTGGATAACAGACCCCGCACCAAGAAACAACAATGCCTTGAAAAAAGCGTGCGTCATAAGGTGAAAAATCGCCG
>CAUJHK010000037.1 GCA_963204715.1 Pseudomonadota bacterium
CAAAACCAGTTGTTTTTAAGGTCTTTCGAGCCACAATGGCCAAAAGACTGCCTGACAAAAGAATTTTTTTATCGGCGCGTTGAAAGCTTAAAAACCCAATGGAATAGTGACAAAACCTATAATTTTCTTGTTTTTGAAAACGATTCAAAAAATCTTTTGGGTGGCATCAATGTCAACAATGTCTGTCGCGGTGCGGCGCAATATGCCTCTTTGGGTTATTGGCTGTCGCAGGATTGTCAGGGAAAAGGCTATATGACCATGGCGGGGAAAGCCGCGCTGGAATTTTCATTTTTGGAAATCGGTCTGCGCCGCATGAATGCCGCAACCTTGCTGCATAATGAAAAAAGCAAAAACCTTTTGCACAGGCTTGGGTTTGTTGAAGAAGGGCTGGCCAAAAAATTTGTCCAGATTAACGGGCTTCGGCAAGACCATCTTTTATTTGGCCTCAATGCGGATGATTTTTTGACAAAAGAATAAGGCAGGCTTAAGCGCGCCCTGATTGCGCGGACAACATGGCAGGGTGCGCGCCTATGGCCGCCAGTGCCTTTTCCCATTTTTCTTCTGGCTTGGTGTCAAAAACAAGGTCGAGCGTCGATGGCACGGTCATCCAGACATTGTCTTGCAATTCTTTTTCCAACTGCCCTTCGCCCCAGCCTGCGTAACCAAGCGTAAAAATCATTTTTTCGGGTTTGTACCCGCTGACAATGGCACGTAAAGATTCAATAGTGCCGCTTAAGCCAAAAAAGTCATCTATGGGAATGGTATCTTTTTGTGAAAAATCGGCGGAGTGCAGTAAAAACCCATGCGCGCTTTCCACAGGCCCACCCGACATCACAGGGGTGAACTTTAAAGAGGGGTCTAATGGTTTTTCATCTGAAATGCCGACCTGCCGTAAAACCTCTTCAAAGTCTGGCGCGCCAAGGGGGTTGTTGATAACAATACCCATAGATCCTTTTTCATCATGCGCCACCATAAAAATAACGGCGCGGTGAAAACGCGGATCACTCATTTGTGGCATGGCGATTAATAAATGTCCTTTGAAGGTAGGGTAGTGTTCGCGGTGTTTAAAGATTGTCATCTACTTTATATGCGCAATAACAAAACCGTTATCAATGCCATGTTTGATTTTTTAAAAACAACTCACGAGTTATTTTATAAAAGAGAGAATTAATACAAACCGCCCGTGCCGTTAAAGTCTGATGGCTGGGCAGGCGCTGTGGAATCGGGTAGTGGGTAAACCTGAACAGGCGTATTTGGGTCTTGCTGTGTGCTTGGCTGTCCACGGCTAAAGCTTGTAAAGGAATCATTGTCAGAAGAGGGGGGTGTTTGTCCCGCGCCCTGCTGTCCTTCGCCATATCCGTATGCGCCATTTGGGTTGTTGTCATCATAGGGGTCAATCACTTCTTGTCCGCCAACCACGTTGTTGTTCAAGAAGGTGTCGTCAAGGTTTGGCTCTGTGCCCGTCACAAAGGCCTCCCATATGATATGCGCATCGCCCGGCTGTGCGGCGCGGCCCGTATCGGCGTTGATGCGCACATTTTTAATACCTGGTGGAACACGAAACGGTGTGGGCGGCGTGTCTTTAAGGGCTTCTTTCATAAAGTCGCCAAAGATTGGCGCGGCGGTAGAACCGCCTGTCTCGCGCTTGCCCATGGATTTTGGTTCATCAAAGCCGACAAAAACACCCACCACAAGGTCAGGCGAAAATCCCACAAACCATGTGTCTTTTGATTTGTTGGTGGTGCCCGTTTTTCCTGCCAATGGAATACCAAGCGCAGAGAGCTTGGCCGCAGTACCACGTTGCACAACACCTTCCAAAATGGAAACCATCTGATAGGTGGTTTTTTCGTCGGCTATTTGCTCGCGCGTGTCGGGCACTTCAGGGGTGGCCTGCCCATCCCATCTTATTTTGTCACCGCAGTTGGGGCATGGGCGGGTATCATCACTAAAAACTGTTTTGCCGCGCCTGTCTTGAATGCGGTCAATGATAGTGGGCGTAATCTTTTTGCCGCCATTCACAATCATGGCATAGGCGTTGGTGAGCTTTAAAAGCGTGGTTTCTCCAGCACCAAGCGCATAAGACAGATAGGGCTTCATATCATCCGCAATGCCAAAGCGTTTGGCGTAATCCACAACAAGGGGCATGCCCAGATGGTCGGCCAGACGCACGGTCATAAGGTTTCGGGACTTTTCGACGCCCACACGCAAAGGGGTGGGGCCATAATATTGGCCAGAATAGTTTTCAGGTTTCCAATAGCTCCCTGGTGATTGCTCCATCACAAAGGGTGCGTCCAGCACGCGCGTGGCGGGGGTGAATCCATTGTCTAGTGCTGCCAGATAGACAAAAGGTTTAAAGGCCGATCCTGGCTGGCGCAGCGCTTGCGTGGCGCGGTTAAACTGGCTGGGGCCATATTTCCATCCGCCTTGAATGGCCAGTACGCGGCCTGTGTGTGGGTCCATGGCCACCAGTGCACCCTGCACTTTGGGAAGCTGTTGAAGTTCATAGCGCGTTTTGTCTGCTTCTATTTTCTTTTCAACCATAACCACATCACCAGTTTTTAAAACCTGTGATACAGCCGTAATTTCTTCGCCCAGCGCATAACACTCATCAAGGCATCGCCGCGCCCACTGCACACCGCTTAAAGAAAGCGTGCCTGTGGCCTTGTCTGAAAATCCTATGGTGGCATTGCCTGCGGACACATCTGTCACCATGGCCAGCATCCAGCTGTCTGGCATATCAAGAGGCTCATCAATGGTAATGAGCTGCGCGTTCCAGTCAGAAACATCATCAAAATGGCTTAAAGGGCCGCGCCACCCGTGGCGGCGGTCATAAGAAATAAGGCCATCGCGAAGTGTCTTTGCCGCAATATATTGTAGCCTTGGGTCAACGGATGTGCGAACCGTCAAGCCTCCTTGATAAAGGCTTTCCTCACCATATTGTTCTTTTAGCTGGCGTCGCACCTCTTCGGCAAAGAAAGGCGCGCTGACAACATCGGACTCGTCTTTTAGGGTCATGGCCAGCGGTGAAGCTTTGGCAAGCTCTCCTTGTGATGATGTTACGTATCCATCTTCCACCATGCGATCAATCACCCAGTTGCGTCGTGCCAGCGCACTGTTGTGGTTTTTAACGGGGTGGTAATTGTTGGGCGCTTTTGGCAGAGCTGCAAGGTAAGCCACTTCGGCAAGACTTAAATTATCCAGCTTTTTGTCAAAATAGGTTTGTGCCGCCGCCGCCACGCCATAAGAACGCTGTCCAAGATATATCTCGTTCAGGTAAAGTTCCAGAATCTGGCTTTTGCTCATGGCTTTTTCTATGCGCGTGGCCAAAATAGCTTCTTTTATTTTGCGCTCATAGGAACGCTCATTGGTCAGTAAAAAGTTTTTGGCCACTTGCTGGGTAATGGTGGAAGCGCCTTTTAAACGCCCGCCTTTGTGCAAGAAATTTGTAATGGCGGCACGGCCAATTGCCACCATATCTATTCCGGGGTGACGGTAAAAGTTTTGGTCTTCGGCAGAGATGAACGCGTTTTTGACCATGTCTGGCATAGAGTCCGCTGGGACAAACACGCGCTTTTCTTGTGCATACTCCGCCAGCAATCTTCCATCCCCTGCATAAATGCGGGTGACAATAGGGGGCTCATATTTTTTAAGCTGGGAGTAGTCGGGCAAATCCTGACTGTAATAGTTCAAGGTAAAGGCCGCAGCGCCGATTGCCAAAATAGCACCCAGAAAC
>CAUJHK010000038.1 GCA_963204715.1 Pseudomonadota bacterium
TTCTATGTCCACATGGCGTGGGGATGGCGGGTGAAGCACCAGCCCTACAAAATCCGCACCACCATAAATTGCGGCCTCCATGGCATCGGGCGTTTTGATACCGCAGATTTTAATCTTGGTCATTATTGTGCCAATGAGGCGTAAATATCACGGACCGCTGCTTCCGGGTCTTTGGCACCCGTAATGGGTCTTCCAACCACCAGATGGCTGGCGCCGGCATCCATCGCCTCTTTGGGTGTCATCACGCGCTTCTGGTCCCCCACATCTGCACCAGCAGGTCTGATGCCTGGCACCATCAAAACAAAGTCTTTGGGAAGGGCGTTTCGTAATGTCTTGATCTCGTGTGCGGAGCAAACGACACCATCAAGGCCGCAGGCGTGGGTGAGCCTAGCCAGACGTTCTACCTGCGCCGCTGGGTCACGACCCTGACCCACTGCTTCAAGGCCATCGGCATCAAGAGATGTAAGAACTGTCACGGCCAAAAGCTTGGTTTTTGGGGCGCAGGCGGCCTTGGCTTGGCGCATCATCTCTGCGCCACCAGACGCATGAAGGTTTAAGAAATAAATATCTAAGCTCGACACGGCACGTATCGCAGAGGAGACTGTGTTGGGTATGTCATGATATTTTAAGTCTAAAAACATGAATCGATTGACACGCAAAGATAGGATGTCGTGAACCCCTTGTGGACCAAATTTGTTAAAAAATTCAAGACCTAATTTGATGCCACAACCCGCATCCGATAACGCAACGGCTAGTTCCGAAACGCGCCCCATGTCGGTTGAATCAAGTGATGCATAAATAAGGGGTGGGTTCATATCATGGGTCATTTTATTTTCTTCCTAATAACTTTAAGGGGGTGATGGCATAGTTGTGCCGTGTGGGTTCAAGGTTTTTTACATCCTCAAGTTGTTTTTCCAGAAGTTTTATTTTCTTGGCTTTGGCGCGGGCTTTGCTACGAAGCCGTCCCATTGCCGCCCATGTCATAATCGCACCGAATATAAATCCGATGCCTATGGCAAAAAGTACGGGCACGTACACAGGCATGGTAACAGCGTCTTTAAACGGGTTGTAAATAACGGGCACGTCCTGTCCGTTATAAACGGCAAAGGTGATTGCGCCTATGAGAAACGGCAATGTCAAAAGCCAGGCCAGTAAAGTGAAAAGAAAATCTTTCATATCGTCCTTTTTAATGCGCCGCGCGGGGTGTGTCCAGACAACAAAAAAGGGAAGCCGCAAAGACTCCCCCTTTTAAAATTTATCCTGTAAGGAAGGCTTACTCATCCTCACCATGGTCATGGCCGCCGTTTAAACGCTCCCGCAGGCCTTTGCCTGTTTTAAAGAAGGGCAGGCGTTTGGCATCCACTTTTACGGTTTCGCCCGTGCGCGGGTTGCGGCCAATACGCGCATCGCGTGATTTTACGGAGAATGCGCCAAAGCCACGAAGCTCCACACGGTCACCCTTGGCCAGCGCGCCAGATATTTCATCAAAGACGGTATCTACCAGTTTTTCAACATCGCGTAAGAACAAATGGGGGTTGCGGTCCGCCAGTTTTTGTATGAGTTCGGATTTGGTCATGTCCAAATAACTCCTTTAAATGCCTGATATAGCTTTAGAATGACGCAAAACCACCCCCACCGTCAAGTAAAAGCTTGAAGGAGAAGGCTTTTTTGAAGATTGTCTGGCTAAAATCCTTTGTTTTCTGCGGATGATGTTGTTTTTTGTAAAAAAACCGCCCCTGTTCATGGGGCGGGCTAAATGGTTAATGGAAGGAAAGCGGATTATTCGGCTTTGTCTTCGCTGCTTGCGTCTGCGTCATCGGTCTTTTTGGCTTTTTTGGCCGCTGGCTTTTTGGCAGGAGCTTTCTCCGCTTTTGGCTCAGACTTGCCAAGGGCTGCGCCCAAGATGTCGCCAAGGCTTGCACCAGATTCGGTAGAACCGAATTGCTCTAGTGCTTGCTTGTCCTCATCCAGCTCGCGTGCCTTGATAGAAAGGAGTGCATGCTTTTTCTTCTTGTCGAACGACAAGACTTTTGCATCCACTTTTTCGCCAACGGCAAAACGGTCGGGGCGTTGTTCTGATCTCTCGCGTGACAGGTCGGCCTTTTTAATGGTGCCGGTCATGTCATCCGCCAAGGATACTTCGATGCTGTTTGCGGTCACTTCCGTGACAGTCCCAGTTACCACTGCGCCTTTAGGCAAGCCTTTTCCGGTGCCTTCAGGTTCAGCTACCAGCTGTTTCATGCCCAATGCAACACGTTCTTTTTCCGCATCGATATCAAGGATTTTAACCTTCACAGTGTCGCCCTTTTTGTAGTTTTTAAGGACGTCTTCTGACTGGTCTTCCCATGATATGTCAGAGAGGTGAACCATGCCGTCGATGTCATCATCAACACCCACGAACAAACCAAACTCGGTAATGTTGCGGATTTCGCCTGACAGCTCATCGTTGACCTTGTGCTTGTCGGCAAAGGTCGCCCATGGGTTTTCCTGACATTGTTTGATGCCAAGGGAAATGCGGCGTTTTTCCAAGTCCACTTCCAAAACCTGAACTTCTATTTCCTGTGATGTGGAAACGATTTTTCCAGGGTGGACGTTTTTCTTGGTCCATGACATTTCGGACACGTGAACAAGGCCTTCGATTCCATTTTCCAGTTCCACAAACGCGCCGTAATCGGTGATGTTTGTGATACGGCCTTTGAAACGAACGCCCACAGGGTATTTGGATACAACACCTTCCCATGGGTCGCTTTCCAGCTGTTTCATGCCCAAAGAAATACGGCCATTTTCCGCATTGTAGCGGATAACCTGCACATCCACGGTCTGACCAACGGACAAGACTTCGGATGGATGGTTGACGCGTTTCCAAGATATGTCGGTAACGTGCAACAATCCGTCCACGCCGCCAAGGTCAATAAACGCACCATAATCGGTGATGTTTTTAACAAGACCTTGAACAACAGATCCTTCCTTGATGGTTTCAAGCAGGTCTGTGCGTGCCACATCACGTGATTCTTCCAGCACCGCACGGCGGGAAACAACAATGTTTCCGCGTTGACGGTCCATTTTCAAAATCAGGAATGGCTGTGGTGTGCCCATCAAAGGGCCAACATCGCGCACGGGGCGAATGTCCACTTGTGATCCAGGCAAGAACGCAACCGCGCCGCCAAGGTCAACCGTAAATCCGCCTTTAACGCGGCCAAAGATAACGCCCGTAACGCGTTCTGCCTTGGTTGATGCTTTTTCAAGGTCAATCCAGACTTCTTCGCGGCGTGCTTTTTCGCGGGAAAGAACAGTCTCTCCATCGCGGTTTTCCATGCGGTCAACATACACTTCAACAATGTCGCCCACGCGGATTTCAGATTCTTGACCTGGTGTTGTGAATTCGCGAAGCGCCACACGGCCTTCGGATTTCAAACCCACGTCGATAATCACGGCGTCGTCTTGTACTTCAATAACTCGTCCTTTTACAACGCTGCCCTCAATTTTACCTTGGTTGGTTTCATTCAGTAGCGCTGCAAAGTCGATTGAATCGCTGTTGTCAGCGATTTTCATAGATGCTTTACCCATAATGGTAGTTCCTTTTCTCGTATTTTTGATAGATCCTTAAAATCGCCCGTTACCCCGTAAAGACGGCAGACGATGGGATCTTCATATCCCCCATAGAACGCCTTGGCGTTTTGGATTTATGAGGGATGAGGGGTTTTTAGGGGTTTTGGCAGCCAAAAGCAAGGGGTTTTTGCAGAGTTCGAAAAAACAAAACCCTGGTTTTCAAGACCGTTGCAAGCCCTTAAGAACAATAGCAAGGGCGGCGGCAAAGGCGGCGTCCGCATCCAGCATGCTGGTGTCCAGAATATGGGCGTCCTCGGCGGGTTTTAAAGGCGCGGTATCACGCCCTGAATCTCTTGCATCCCGCTCGGTCATGTCGGCCATCACAGCCTCCATGGAGGTTTTAAGGCCTTTGGCCGTCAGTTCAAGATAGCGGCGTTTGCTGCGCACTTCGGTGGACGCCGTGACAAACAATTTTACATCCGCATCAGGGCAAATGACGGTGCCAATATCACGCCCATCCATCACAACACCCGCAATACCTTCAGGCGGGCTTGCTGCAAAATCCTTTTGAAATTGCAGCAAAGCCTCTCGCACTTGCGGATATTTCGCAACCTTTGAGGCATCCTGCCCTGCTTCATCCGTGCGAAGGGCAGGGTTTTGCAAATCTTCGGCTTTAAGGCTATGTGCAAAGTTTTGTGCAGCAAAGACAGCATCGGATTCAAACTCGGGGTTTCCGCCCCCATCGCGCACAGCCTTTCCCACGGCGCGGTACAGCGTGCCCGTGTCCAGATAGGCAAATCCCAGATGCCGTGCCAGCCGCCGTGCCAGTGTGCCTTTGCCGCTGGCCGCAGGGCCGTCAATCGCTATAACATAATGTGCGCTCATGGGGTGGCATCATAGGGTGCAACATGGCGGTCATAAAGCAAAAAATGAAGAGGGTGCGCAAAACATGGCTTTGCTTGCAACTCTGGCCATGGCAGGATGGCGCCCATGAAACATCGGGCGCGTATTTTCTGGATAGTCTTTTTTGCTGCGTTATTGGCGGGGTGTGCTACAGGCATCGACACGCAGAAATATAATGTACGCTCCAGCACGCCTGAATCCTTTACGATATGCCATGGCTATAGCTGCACGCATAAATCCAAGACTGGATTTAACGATAAAGAATGGAAGAAAATTGCTGCAATATTTAAAAACAAGCCTGCCAAGGATGAAGCCTTAGAGCGCAGCAAAATAGGCAAAGCCATCGCAACGATGGAAGGCATCACAGGCGCGAAAACGGGCACGTCCGTTGACATGGGACAGGCCGTGTCGTTCAAGGAAAATATCTATCAGCTTGACTGTATTGATGAAACCGTCAACACATCGCAATGTGTCGCGATGTTGCAGCATGCAGGGCTTTTAAAGTTTTATGAAGGCGCGCTTCCCACGCACCGCGGCTATTTCATAGATGGCCGCTGGCCGCACAATACGGCTGTTATAAAGGGGATTAAAAGCGGTGATTTATGGGCGGTGGATTCGTTCTACCGCGCCAATGGGCAAGAGCCGTATATTGTGCCGCGCGCAGACTGGCTTTCTGGCTGGCGGCCCCCAGGCGCGACGCAGTGATGCGTGATTATTGAATCACCTTATCATGGGCCAGCCCATTTATCAGGCTCACAAAATTTGGAAAACTTGTCGCCACGGGGGATATGTCGTCGATGCTGATGGGCTCATCACTGGCCAGCCCCAGCACCAAAAAGCTCATAGCGATACGGTGGTCAAGCGCGGTTTTTATGGTGGTGCCTCCCTTTGGGGGCTTGCCGTGGCCGTGGATGGTCAGGGATGCTTCACCCATCTCGCAGTCCACGCCGCAGGCTTTAAGACCTTCATACATCATCAAAAGCCTGTCGCTTTCTTTCACCCGCAGCTCATCCAAGCCCGTTAAATAGGTTGTGCCGTTTGTGCATGCCGCCGCGACGGACAAAATGGGGATTTCATCAATCATGCTCGGCACGCGCAATGCGGGGACGGTAATACCTTTTAAGGTTTGACTGGCCTTGATGCGCAAATCGGCCACAGGTTCGCCCGCTTCAATCCGCTGGTTTTCGAAGGTTATGTCCGCGCCCATCTCCCCCAGAGTCACAAAAACGGCATTGCGGCGCGGGTTCATGCCTATGCGGGGCAAAAGGATGTCAGAGCCACCTACGATAAGGGCCGCCACGGCAGGAAAGGCGGCAGAGCTGGGGTCGGATGGGACGTATATGTCTGCGCCTTTTAAACCCTGTCCCCCTTTTAAATGAACAGCCTGCGCACCATCTTTTAAATCTTCAACATCCACGGTCACACCAAAATGGCGGAGCATGTTTTCGGTATGATCGCGGGTAGGGATGGTTTCAATGACGGTTGTCACGCCATCGCCGCAAAGCCCTGCGAGCATGATGGCAGATTTCACTTGCGCCGACACGACGGGTAATTTGTAGTAAATGGGCTTTGGTTTGGCCGCACCATATATGGTCATTGGAAGCTTGCCGCCTTCGGCCGCTTCAAACGTCGCGCCCATGTCTGATAGCGGGGTAATAACGCGTCCCATCGGGCGTTTGGACAAGGACGCATCGCCAGTAAAGGTCGCTGTAATATCATGTCCCCCTATAAGACCTGCCAAAAGCCTTGTAGATGTGCCACTATTGCCCATCTCTAAGGCGTGGGCGGGGGATTTGAGGTTGCCTATGCCAACGCCTTCGCAAACCCATGTGCCGTCGGCCATTTTGTCTATTTTAGCGCCCATGGCACGCATGGCGGCGGCGGTGTTCAAAACATCCTCGCCTTCCAAAAGCCCATGAACCACCGTTTTCCCGCTGGCAACCCCGCCCAGCATTAGGGATCGGTGGGAGATGGATTTATCACCTGGAATAGGGGCCGTGCCGCTCAAAGGCTTGGCGCGAGAGGATGTCGCAGGTTTTTGGGGCGCGTTATGTGTCATGCGCCTTGTTTTAAAGAGATTGCCCGCGCCTGACAAGGGGATGGGCTTAGAGTTTTATTTATCAAAAACCGACAGGCTGCCTTTGTAGGATTTAATGAATTTTACAAAGTCATCCACGGGGATTGGTTTGGAATAACGGAAGCCTTGCACCTCATCGCATTTTTGGGCGAGCAGGAATTGTTCATGCTCCTTGGTTTCCACACCTTCAGCGATAACTTGCAAATTTAAGGAGTGGCCAAGGTTTACAATGGTGCGGGCAATGGCCGCATCATCGGAATTGTTCAGCGCATTGCGGATAAAAGACTGGTCAATTTTCAAGCGGTCAATCGGGAATTGGCGCAAATAAGACAAGGATGAATAGCCCGTACCAAAGTCATCAATCGCCAGCTCAACGCCCAGTGCGTGAAGCTTTTGTAAAGTTTCTATTGTGTGGTTGATGTCGTCCATAAAGACGCTCTCGGTAACTTCCAGCTCAAGGTTGTGGGGCTTCAGACCAGTTTCTTTTAGGCATCGCGCCACCGAGGCAACAATGTCAGACTGGTAAAACTGCGCGCCTGATACGTTCACGGCCACGCGGATATTGTGCCCAGCCTCTTGCCATTTCGCGGCCTGAATACAGGCATATTCCAAAACCCATTCGCCAATGGGCACAATAAGACCAGATTGTTCGGCAATGGGGACAAACTCGGCAGGAGATATAAATTGCCCGCCCTGTTTGCTATCATCTTTTTTAAACCAGCGCAGCAATCCTTCCGCGCCGATAATTCTGCCGTTGTTCAAATCAAATTGTGGCTGGAAATAAAGCATCAACTCTTTTGCTTCAAGCGCATCGCGCAAATCACGCAAAAGCTGGAATCGAAGCTGCACGGCTCTGTCGAAATCTTCAGAATATTCCTTGATGGTGTCGCGTCCTTCTTCCTTGGCGCGGTTTAAGGCTATGTCGGCGTTTTTCAAAACCTGGTCGGGGTCCATCCCATCATCGGGGAAGGTTGACACACCCACAGAAGCCCGCACCTGAAAGCTTTCATTGAACACTTTAAAGGGCTCGGACTTGATGACGCTCACAACTTTTTCGGCAATGTCGCGGGCTGTGTTTATGTCAGTGGACAAAGGCATGGTGATGGCAAATTCATCCTCACCTGATCGCGCGACCACGGCGCTTTCGGGCAAGGCGGCACGCAGGCGTTTTCCCACACCGCGCAAAATCGCATCACCAATATTATGGCCCATGGAATCATTGATATCTTTAAAATGGTCAAGGTCTAGTGCGATAACGGCAAAGCGTTTGGGGCTTCTGGTGTCATCATCATTGGCCGTGCGGGCAAGGTCAGTAAGCTTTTGCAAAAACTGGATACGGTTTGGCAGGCCTGTCAGCTGGTCATAGTAAGCAAGTTTATGAATTTTATCTTCAGCTGCAGATTTTATCTGACGGATGTTGTCGGCATTTTGTTGAATCAGGGATTGCGCCATGGAGATGGCGCCGCCCACCTCGTCATTAATATCAAAGGGAGAGGGCTTTATGTCAGGATTTTCAGGATTTTCAGACGCTGCCAGCAAATTGTCACGCATAAACAAGATAGGCTCCAAAAGCCATTTGGACAAAGATATCATCAAAACAGCCGTCACAAAGGCGGATAGCAAGAACATAATCGCCAACGATTTGTTCACAAATGACAAAAGCGCAGGCACAACATTGGTAGAAGATAGCTTGGCCACAACAACATAGGGGCGTCTTAAGTCTGTGGATGTGTAAACCACTTCATAGCTGTTGCCATCAACACTTCTATAGCTTTTATCAAGGCTGGCCATGTCCAGCATAACCATGGAAACAGGCTCGCCATAGCTACCCAGAAACGTAAGATCCGCCGAGTAAACAGTAAAGCCATCGATAATAGTGGAGCCATTGATACGCGCTGCCTGTTCTTGCGTGATGGGGGATTGCAACATATCACTCACTTCGCCAATGGCAGGGGAGAGGATAGAGCGGCCAATTCCTTTGACCTCATCCAAAAGCATGGCTTCTTGCTCTTTAAAGCTGGCAATCAAAATGGCACTTTGAATAACAAGGATGGTCAAAAACGCACTCAAGGCAATGCGCCAGCTGATCTTTGATCGCCAGATATTGGTTGTTGCCGCGCGGCCTAAAAACGCCCCGACGCCAGATTTTTCTTTTGCGCGCTGTGCCATGCCGTTCGTTGTGCCGCTTAATCCCTGCGCCCTTGTAAAAGCCATTAGAAACCCTATAAAATTTTGTGATACCTGCCCCATTGCCGTCCGTAAGACACACAGATACGTGATTTAGTTTAAAGCAGGATACTTAAGAAGATGTTACCAAAACCCTGTGGAATCAAGGCTCATAAGCAAAGTCTAATCCGATAACACCTTCGTTTAAAAGGTTTTTTTTGACTACAAGTGTCATGGAAAAATTTTTATTAAAATTTTTATTAAAATTTTTGTATAATTTGTAGCATTACGGGTCAAAAACAAGTGTTGTCGTGTCCTCGCTAGGGCAGGTTATTTTTCTATAAAAGCAATGCGGACGTCCTGTATGGCAGGCGCCTTTGTGGGTTTCCACCAGCATCAAAATGGCATCTTGGTCGCAATCAACGCGTATTTCACGGATTTTCTGGATGCCGCCACTGGTCGCGCCTTTGTGCCATAGCTGGTTGCGGGAACGGCTCCAATAATGCGCTTCGCCCGTTGCTAGGGACTTTTTCAAGGCCTCCTCGTTCATCCAGGCCAGCATTAAAACCTGTTTGGTCTGCCAGTCTTGTGCGATAGCGGCAATAAGACCATCCTTGTTATAATTGGGGGACAGTGTGATTGTTTCATCCAATGGGATCACAATAAAACGCTCCACTCCAAAGATTTCTGGCCAAGACCCAGCGGCAAGGGCATCACAGCTCCGTCTGGTGTTGGCACAGCGCAAACCTCTTGCGACTTTTTGATGAGGGTAAAGGTTTTTTGTGGCGCGGGAAGGTTATAGAAAGCTGCTCCGTTGTGACATAAAAAGGCTTCAAAAACACCCTGTCCCTTTTTTAAATCAAATGATTGTATATAGAGTTGTGGGGCTACACCGCCCGTAAAACAGCCTGCGGCACATCCACACTCTGTGGCTTTGGTGGTGTGTGGCGCGCTGTCTGTTCCGGCAAAAAACTTTGTATTTTTGTCACTGTTGACGGCACTCAACAAGGCCTCGCGGTCTTCTTCAAACTTTACCAACGGCAGACAGTAAAGATGGTATTTCAAACCTTGCAGTAAGTCTGCCACCGTAAACATCAGATGCTGGGGCGTGATGGTTGCGCCAATGTTGTTGTCGGACTGCGCCACAAAATCCGCCGCCGTTTTTGTGGTGATGTGCTCACACACTATTTTTAACTTGGGGAATTTGTCGCGCAGGCGGGGCATGCGCTCGCGATAAAAATAATCTTCCGCGTTGGAGTTTTTACCAAAGTAGGACTCTCCGCTTAAACCGTGTTCTTCACCATGGACGCATAATATAACGCCCATTTCTTCCATCGCGGCCAAAACACCATTGCTCATAAAGCTTTCCAGAGGACGGCCATGGTCCGCGTTGGTCGTGCCGTGGGGTGGGTAGTATTTGGCTGCTTGAAGGAGGCCAGAGCCCACTCCAGATTTTATCATGTCCCCTGATGTATCCCCCGTAAGGTAAAGAGGAGTTAATAAAACATCGAATTTATCCCCCCCAGCCGTCAAAATCATGGAGCGGTATTCTTCTATGCTCCAATAAGGCAAAGAATCTTTTTGGTGGATTTTGCCCACGGGTGGCTTGGTGTTTGGCATGGCCAAAAGGCCTGCGCAGCCCATGGAAATATGAGCGTTTACATAGGCTTGCATGGACTGCCCTTGGCGTAAATGGACGTGCAAATCATACCAAAGGGGTAGGGTAATGGATTCTATACTCATGCCCTGACTATCGTCGTTGTGTCATTTTTTTTCAAGATGTAAACACTTTTTTAACTTTTCAACCATAGATTACATAATATCTTAATTCTGAAACCTTGTGGGGAGGTCTGTGATGAAGGTTATTACTGAAACTGCTGAACACTGCTTTTTAAACTTTTTGGACAAATTAAATAAAAATCCATCGGGATGGGTGGCCTTTACATTCCCATTCTCAAAAAAATTACAACATGATGTGGTGATGCGGGGGCGTTTGGCCATTCAAGAGGAGCTTAAACGTGCAGACCTTGAGGCAACAGCCTTTTTGGAAAAAATGCAACCCGTGTGTGTGGGTTTTACAAACCTTGTGACCTACCGTTTTGCTGACAATGACATTCTATTGATGTGCCGTCCCAAAGACGAGGCAGAGCAAAAGAAAGTTAAAGAGGCTTTTCAAAAACTATCTAAAAATGATTCAGATTGTGTTGGAAGTTATGGCCATCTGACCAAGGATTTATATATTTTCCAAAAGCTGGCAGATCATAAGCTTTTAAGTGCAAAGAAAATTGAAGCCTATATGGAACTTGCAAACGAAGATGTTGTGGCCAGCTTGCCCCTACGCAGAAACAAAAGGGAACAGCCTCTTGTGCTGGTCGTGGAGGATGACCGCTTTAGCTCCTCTTATATAACAGGGTTTTTAAAGGATTATGATGTCGTTGTGGCGCGTACAGGTGAAGAGGCCATTTTAAAATATATTGAAGAAGCGCCTGATGCGGTGTTTTTGGATGTACATTTGCCAGGCTTGAACGGCCATCAAGTGCTACAAGCCATCAAGGGCATGGATTCGGAGGCTTTTGTGGTGATGTTGAGCGTTGACACGGTGCAATCCAGCATTATGGCCGCAAGCCGCAATGGTGCTATCAGCTATTTGAAAAAGCCGTTCAGCCGTGAGCGCGTTCTAAACACCTTGCGCCTGTCACCTTTTATCCGCGATAGCATTGGCGTTTTGCCCTATAGTGTTACACAAACAAGTGGTCGCCTATAGCGGGTATTAAAAACTGATTGTCGGCTATTTTGTGTATGTCTAGCATTTGCACAGTTCGCTTTCGCGGGTCATCAAATCCTTCATCGGTGAGCTGAAACACCTCAAAGTGAAAGCCCATAGATTTTTTCGCTTTTAAAATTTTATGGGCAGAGATGGCGTCTTCAGGATTCATATGGGCATAGGCCATAAACCATCTTGGCGCATACGCCCCAATCGGCAAAAGGGCAATATCTGGCGCACCGTGGCGTTTGTGAATATCTTCAAACACATGGCTGTGGAATCCTGTGTCACCTGCAAAATAAACGCGGTGCCCGCCAGATTCTACAACACACCCGCCCCATAGATCGCGGTTGGTATCGCTAAAGCCCCTGCGCGACCAATGCTGCGATGGCGTCAGGGTCAAAGACACACCATCGCCCAAATCCGCACGATCATGCCAGTCCATCGCCGTGATGGGCTGGTCACCCACCACCAGTTTTATCAAACGCGGATTGCCAAGGGGGGTATAGAAATGCGGTTTTTTGTTTGATGCCAGCCACGATAGGCTGGCCAAATCCATATGGTCATAGTGGTTGTGGCTGACAAAAACGGCGTGAATGTCGGGCAAGGACTCCATGGAAAAAGCAGGACTGGTCACTCTTTTAGGGCCAGCAAAGCCAAACGGGCTGGCACGCATGGAAAAAACGGGGTCAATCAGGATGTTTTTGCCTCTGACCTGCAGCAAAAAACTGGCATGGCCAATATAGGTTACTTTTAAGGCATCAGATACTGGTTCAGGCGCAGGCTTTTCAGGCAGGTTTACAAAGTCAGGCCATGGCGCGCGGTTTCCTTCCATCCGCCATTTTAAAACATCCCACAGGCCCTTCTTGGGCTTGGGGTTCCAAGGGTTGAAGAATTGTGTGCCATCAAAATGGTCTGATACCGCGCCTTTGTAATAATCATCGTAGGTTTCGCTGATATTCTTGCTTGTGCTTTGCTCAGTCATTGAAATCCTTTGTCATTTTGTGCCAGTGTGGGGGCATGAGCCTTCTTGAAATGAAATTATATAACTCACTGACCCGCGAAAAACAGGTCTTTGCCCCCATTGACCCCAGCCATATCCGCATATATGCCTGCGGGCCAACGGTTTATAACTATGCCCATAGCTGCAAAGCGCGCATGGCGGTGGTGTTTGAACTGCTCGCCCGCGTTTTAAAAACGCTTTATCCGCGCGTGACCTACGCCTCCAACATCACCGATATTGATGATAGAATCATGGAAGCGGCGTTGGAGTCGGGTGAGGACATCTCTTCCATCACCCAAAAATACACAAAGATTTACAATGATGATATGGCAAGCCTTGGCGCCGCCATGCCCGACATTCAGCCAAAAGCTACTGAACATCTGCCAGAGATGATTTCATTGATGGAAAATCTTATTGCAAAAGGCCATGCCTATGAGGCGATGGGTCATGTCTTGTTCCATGTGCCTTCCGACCCTTCTTATGGCGTGCTGTCGGGGCGTTCCCGCGATGAGCAGATTGCAGGCGCGCGCGTGGAAATATCTCCTTTTAAAAAAGACCCAGCGGATTTTGTGTTGTGGAAGCCCTCAACGCCTGACCAGCCAGGCTGGGACTCCCCATGGGGGCGTGGCCGCCCAGGCTGGCATATTGAATGCTCCGCCATGGTGGAAAAGCATCTTGGCCTGCCCTTTGATATCCATGGCGGCGGGGCGGATTTGAAGTTCCCGCACCATGAAAATGAAATCGCCCAAAGCTGCTGCGCCCATGGTACGCAAAATGACCCATCTTCTTTTGCAAAATTCTGGGTTCATAATGGCTTTGTCACCGTGAATGGAGAGAAGATGTCAAAATCTCTGGGCAACTTCACGCTCGCCCATGACCTGATAAAAACCCACAAAGGAGAGGTGTTGCGCCTAACGCTTCTAGGGGCGCATTATCGCCAGCCGCTGGACTGGTCGGACGAGGCCATTCATCAGTCGCAAAAACAGCTTGATGGGTTTTATAGCCAGCTCCACGCGCTTGAAAATGTTGCGCCATCCAAGGAGGATGTCCCCACCGACATTCTGGAAGCACTGTATGATGATTTGAACACGCCGCTCGCGGTGTCGCGCATCCACACGCTCATAAAGGATGAAACATCAAAAGAGGCCTTGAAAGGCAAGCTTTTGGCCGTAGGAAAGCTTCTGGGTATTTTGCAAGAAGACCCCGCAAAATGGCTGGGCTATGGTCAGGATGTTGCAGGTATTGATGGTGCGGAGATAGAATCTTTGCTGCAGAAAAGGGCGGAAGCTAAAACAGCCAAGGATTTTGCGCTGGCAGATTCCATCCGCAAAAAGCTTGATAATATGGGCATCGCCATTGAGGATACGCCGCAAGGGCCAAAGTGGAAGAAAAAATAGTCTAGCGGGCGATGAGAACTTTATAAAAATTCCCAGAGCTTCCATCATCCATGCAGCCTGAAGCTTTTCCTGCGTAGATAGAGCTTACATCATCACCAATACCATCGGCGATACTAGACGCAAAACTTCCTTGAAAGTCTTGTGTGGCTGTCCCTACACTTTCTGGCCAAGGGTCTTGGCCCATCAACATCTGGTTTATTTCTTGGCAAACAGTGGGTTTTAAGCCAACCACCCACAGAACAAGATCCACATTTGCGGTTCCAATATCCTGCACAATAAATTGTGAGTTGAACCAGTAATGCTCCCATGCCCCAGTCACTTGATAATCGGGATTCACAGCCGTGTAATTTACTTTGCCGCCAGTGGTTTTGAATATATCGCAACTTCCATCCGCGGGCGCGCCTGCGTTGGCAAAAATGCCAGCTGTTTGCGGCGTATCAAAATTAAGCTGGGTTTCATTACATCCAGTAAGTCGTAATTTGTTTACGGCTGTGCCTATGGAATCTGCCATGGAGATAAGCTCTTGCGCGGCAAGCTTTGATTGCTCTTTGGTCAAGGAGGACTCTCCTACACGTGATCCTTGCAAAACGGCATAGCTGAGAGCCGAGAACATTACAATCGCGAGTAAAATCATTACAAAGATAGAGCCGCGCTGGTTTTTTTGTGAAGGCGTCATGGGTAAAGTTTACACCAGTTTGCTTAAGAGGCTATAAAATCTTTGAAATCCTTGGTGCAGGATTTGGGGATGTGGACTTGAACATTTTTGGCACCAAGACTGGCCAGCGTTAAAAAAACCTCGCGCCCCGCGCCAATTTCCACATTGTCCATGATCCCAATGCCAAGGACAGGGCGGTCGAGAGGCGCGTGGCGGCTCAACGCTTTTTCGACGGCTGCGCGCTTGTCATGCTCTTTTAAGGGAAGATCGTCCAGTGTGCGGACGCTGCCATCCTCCGCCAGCCATTCAAAGCTGAAGAGGGAGGCTTTCCAGCTTTTTATAACTTTGCTGCAATCCACAAAGACAACGTCATACCGTGCTTCCTTGCCCTTGATGGCAGGGTTATCGTTAAAACGGGGTAATGGTGCAGTTTTGGTCATCTCGTATCAAGGCTCTTGCGGTTTTTCCAAACCCACTTTAAATTGAAACTGGATAACAAATGGTTAAAGACAAGATGGTTCGCCCTATGACACAACCCCCTGAAGTGATTGAAGTTTCTGCCGATGTGGATTCTGTGAAATGCAATGGCGGCAATGGCGCGCTGGGTCACCCTGTGGTCTGGTACAGCTTTGATGGCAAATCGCAGGTGGAATGCGCTTATTGTGACCGCCTGTTCTTGAAAAAATCTGCATAAATATTATATTATGGTTTTACAGGGCGCTGCACGGTGCGGGCCTTTAAACATTGCTCGCTTGTATGAGGAGTAGACATGACCACACGTTTATCTGTTTTTGACAGTCCATTGTTTTTGGGTTTTGACCAGTTTGAAAAGACGGTTGACCGCATGCGTAAAACTGCCGCCGAAGGCTATCCGCCCTATAATATTGAGCAGGTGGGAGATCATGGCCTGCGCATCACGCTTGCCGTCGCTGGCTTTTCCATGGATGAGCTTGATATTGAAATTGAGAAAAACCAGCTCAACATTCGCGGTCGCCAAAAAGAAGAAGAGGGGCGCGTGTTTCTTCATCGCGGCATTGCTGCCCGCCAGTTCCAGCGCAGCTTTGTACTGGCCGAAGAGATTGAGGTATTGGGGGCAACGCTGGACAACGGCCTGCTTCACATTGATATGAAGCGGCATGAGCCCGAAAGCATTGTCCGTAAAATCCAGATTTCTGGCAAATCACATCAAGAACCCGTTGGCATCGAGAACAAAGAATGACACAATGTAAGGGTGTGTTAATCTTTTTTGGCCTATGATGCACGAAAGGCAAGATAATATGAACAACAACACATCACAAGACACAGTGCGCGAGCTTTTGAAAAGCCTTTCCGCCCGTGATTTTCTTAAAATTGGCATGGATGAAATAGCCTATGTGCGCCCTGTGACACTCTCGGGGCATAACAAGCCCGCCTATGGCGTCTATGCGGCAGACGGCACGCAGCTTTCTGTTCTTGATAATATGGACATGGCCATGGCCACCTTGCGGCACAATGATTTGCTGGCTGTGACATTGCATTAAAATTAAAAACAGCCCTTGGGGGCTGTTTTCTTATCTTTACGCCGCAATCTTTTTGGAAGGTGAGGGATTAAAGATGGCCTTAATTTCTTTTTCATCCACCGCATTCCTGATTTTTTTGCACAAATCACCATCACGCAGCGTGCGTGACAAACGGGCAATGGTCTGAAGGTAGGATGATCCTTCGCGCTCAGGGGTGAGGATAAGGCACAAGATATCGACGTTTTTGTTGTCGGGCGTGTTCATGGCTATGGCATTTTTTATGCGCACAAAAACATTCAGGTTTTTTTGCAGACCACTCATTTGTAAATGCATGATGGCAAGGCCGTTGCCGTTGGCGGATGGATTGCTTTTTTCTTTTTCTACAAAGCGATCACACAAAATTTTCTCGTTGATACCAATGCTGGCGGCAACGCTTTTGGCTATGGCGGCAAAGGCCTGTTTTTGGTTGGCAACCGCCAGACAGGGAATAATCAGGCCAAATTCAATGCTTATCGGGCTTTGCGCGTTTGATGTGTTCATAGAAATTTCCCCTTACTTCTATGCGGGTGTTTAAACTGATTTGCTTTGATCCCAAAACAGTTTTTGACGTTTCAGCAAAAAATTTTTCAGTTTTTTTTCAATGGGTATTTTTACCAAAATAGACTTAAGTTTTGGTTAAGCGTGATGTTTAGGAAAAGAAATAAAAGAACATATTTTTGTATTATTCGTTCACGCGGCCAATGGTCATCAAAATCTGTATGCCGTTGGGGCGGGGAGAATCGGAGGCGGTGACCAGAATTTTAACAGCGCCATTGATATCGCCCGCAAATTCGGTTTTGGTGATTTTATGCTCATCATCATGCTTTTCCTTAATCAGGCGGAAGCCTTTGGCGGATGAGAAGAAAGAATAGAGGGCGGCTTTGTATGCTTGGATGTCTGTTTTGTGAATGGCAATGCTGCACACGGTTTTAAATTGCGGGTTGGTGGTTAAAACAGCCGCACCATTCACGTTTGGCAGGCCAAAAACCTTGCCGCCATCAGGTGAAAATTTTCTGGCATCCTCGGGCGATATTTCGGGAAGTTTTTTTTCGGCGGCAAAGCTTTCAATGGTTTTTCCTTCTTTCAAAGCGCCCATGCAATAGCTGTCCATGTGATTGAACACGGCCTTTGCACTCGCCCCGCCTTGCGCCGCCATCACATGCAAGGGCATAAACAAAACCGCGCAAAAAACAATAAGGTGCTTCATCATGAAAACACCTTATTGCAAAAGACATTCAACGTAAATTGGCGAAGGGTTATTTCCCCAGCTTTGTGGTTTTCCCATCAGGGTCTACCCAGCCGACATTTCCGTCTTTGCGCAAATACACCATGTTCAGGCCGCCATGCTGGGCATTGCGGAACATCAGGGCTGGCAGGCCAGACAAATCAAGGCGCATGGCTGCTTCGGAAGGTGACATGGTTTGAATCTGCGTGGTCATTTCCGCAATCACAAGGTGGTCGGCCACTTCTTCTTCGTTGTCCTGTTCTGCGGTCAGGGTATAGTCTAGCGCAGGCAGGGGCGCAGATTCGGATGACACATCCTCGCTGCGCTCATGGTGGTCACGCAGGCGGCGTTTATAACGGCGCAGCTGTTTGGCCACTTTTGTGGCCGCACTGTCAAAGGACACATAGGGGTCGTTCTCTGTGGCGTCTGAAATCACCATAATGTCCTTGCCCACACGGATGGAGATGTGGGTTTTTGTAAAGGCATGGCCTTCTGGTGAAAATGTCACAATCGCCTCTATTGCGCGGTTGAAGTATTTTGCGTTCATATCCTCCAGCTTGCCTTCCACATGCGTGCGAAGGGCTTCGCCAAGATCCATTTGTTTGCCTTGTACGGTTAATTGCATGGTTTCACCTTTTGTGTTTTTCATTATGAAGCCCGCCAAAGGACTGGGCACGCGCAAAAAAGCCACGTTGTGCCATCTCCTTAGGGGGTATAGATATAGTATAGTGCTTTTTGGTTAATAAAAAAAGGATGATGCTTTAAAATCATGAAAAAAATTAAAAAGATAGGCGTGTTTGATTCAGGCCTTGGCGGGCTTTTTATAGCACAATCAATAAGAAAACGCTCATTCTCCTGTATAATTACGTCTAACCAAATTTTAAAACGCCCGCCACATTGTGGATGGAATTAGCACGATACATTTCATCCATAATTGTGCTGTCGTTGTCATTCGACGGAATTCCTGATGATTTATCAAATTTTCTTTTCAACCGTTCCCCATCTTCTTTGACCAACTGGCCTTGCATATGGTCTAAACGTGATAACACAGCCTTTTTCTCATTCTCATCACCCACATCGCAGGCGATTTTAAAATCCTGCGCCACTTCGTTTTCGCCAATCGCGATAAACACGGCCGTGATGGCCGCGTGGTGAATTTCACGCCCTGATAATTGTTCATCGCGCGGCAAATGTTTGTTATTCCCGCGAAGGCGTTTAATGGTGTCTGTGCGGATGGATTGGTAATAGGATAAGGGGTAGCCATTAATATCTTCCACACATTTGGCACGCAGAACGGCCTGAATTTCCTTGGAACGAAAAATGGATTCACTTGTTGCCCCACAAACAAAGGTCTTGATAGACCCGTCAATGTTCAGGCAGTAACGAATAGAAGAACTGATCCAGATTTTTTTCAAATCAGTGTCAGAATATCCTTCTATGAATCTTCGGTCTGGAATATCTAGAAATACTCCACCTTCTGTCTTAAAAACAGGATACATGCCGTTTTGTTCAGCAAATTTATGAGCCAAATTCCAGTTATCAAATTTTCCTTGACGGTCAATGCCAGCAAAAAGCATGGCCTTTCTAAACGATTCAAAAGATAGAATACGTAACTGCTTACGATCATTGCTGTAAGTTGGTTGGGTCGGGTTCTGGGTCAATTTTTAATCTCCATTTACCGCGCCAATTTTCTTCAAAGTCTTTTTCAAGAGACGAAACGATATGGTTATAAATTTTGTAAGTTAAATCAGAATCACCTAAAAAATTATCTTTAAGTTTTCCTAAAATCCATTTCTCAGAAATACCAATAACCGTTTGCCCTGTTACCTCATCTAAACTCATTTTGGCATTAAGCTTTACAGTCATAGAACCAAAAGAAGCAGTCATTCCAAGGTAATTACCCCATGATTCCTCTTCCAAAATATTAAACTTCACATCGGGCAAAACGCCATAGGACATTTTTCGTTTCATATCCTCGATGGCCAGTTCTTTTTGCCGTCTTTGGCTTTCTTCTGCAAGGTTCGCTACGTTTAACGGTATCATCGTTCATCTCTTAAAGTTCTTTGTGGAATGGCGCAAATAGTACCACAACAACCTTCAAGACAAAAGATTATTATCGCAAATCATTTAAGAAATAATTAATGACAAATATTTTTAAAAAAACAAATAAAAACAAATGGTTAGTATATGATATCTTTATAGTAAGGGATAAAACTTTAACGCGCTTTTTGCTTCCTACGCTGGACGCTGGAAGGGATGTTCAGCATATCGCGGTATTTTGCAATGGTTCTGCGCGCGATATCAATGCCTTCTTTTTGCAGCAATTCCACAAGCGCATCATCCGATAAAACATCATCTGGCTTTTCATCATCGACCAACGATTTAATCCGCGCCTTGATGGATTCAGAGGAGTAGGATGTGCCGTCTGCTGACACAAGGGCGGTGGAAAAGAAATATTTCAGCTCAAAAATACCGCGCGGCGTACCGATATATTTGTTGGTGGTCACGCGGGATACCGTGCTTTCATGCATATCAATAGCCTGCGCAATATCTTTAAGCGTCAGCGGCCTTAAAAATTCAATGCCGAAATTAAAAAAGGCGTCCTGCTGCTCCACCAGCTCAGAAGCCACTTTCAAGATGGTTTGCGCCCGCTGGTCGAGTGATTTGACAAGCCAGTTCGCGTTGTTCATCTGTGTGGTGATATATTCGCGGTCTTTCTTGTCCTTGGTGGAGTTTGACACCAGCGTGTAATACTCATTGTTGATAAGCACGCGGGGGAGGGTTTCGGTGTTCAGCTCCACGCGCCAGCCCCCACCCAGATGCTTGGCCTGCTTTTTCATCAAAACGTCGGGAATGGCCGTTTGCACAACCATATGGTCGAAGTCAGAGGCAGGCTTGGGGTTTAAGGATTTGATATCGCCTATCATGTCCAGAAGATAGAGCGTGTTCACATCACATTTTTTGGCAAGCTCGTTCATGTCATGGCTGGCTAGCAAATGCAGGTTTTCCAAAAGCTTTCTCATAGGCTCATCCAGCTTGCTTTGGTCTTCAAGCTGCAGGGCAAGGCAATCTTTCAAATCCTTGGCAAAGACGCCTGCGGGGGAAAACTTTCTAAGCTTGTCCATCAGGGCTTCTATGCGCGCGCCTTCAGTGCCCAACTTTTGCGCCAGTGCTTGCGTGCCTTCGCGCAAATATCCTGCCTCATCCACCATATCAATCAACAAGGCGCCAATCATGCGGTCTTTGGGGTCATCAAAGGTTACGTTGAGTTGTTCCAAAAGGTGGTCGCGTAAAGTTTCTTGCTTGGCGAGGCTGCTTTCGAAGCCTTCATCCATGGAATCAAAATTGCGGTTGCCGCCCGCGCCCACTTGCGCGGTGCCTGCATCAAAATCAGATGTTGCGCCCGCGGCCTTGGTGTCTTCCCCGCTCCATTCCCCATCAAAATTATCTTCGAGGGAATCGCGCTCACCCTCTGCAGCATTCTCTTGAATCGGAGTTTCAGACTCGCCCTCGCTGGCCTGTTTTTCAAGAAGGGGGTTTTGCGCAATTTCAGAATCAATAAATTCGGCCAGCTCAACATTGTTCATCTGCAAAAGCTTGATAGCCTGTTGCAGTTGGGGGGTCATGACAAGGTTTTGTGACTGGCGCAGATCAAGGCGCTGGTTGATATTGCTCATGGGGTTATTGTATCACGGGGCAGGGCAAGGTCAAAGGTTTGAAGGCGGTAAAAGGGGGGGTGGGCTAAAGCGAAAAGCTGTCGCCCAGATAGACGCGTTTGACATCCTCGCTGGCAATAATTTCGTCGGCCGTGCCTTCCATCAACACCTTGCCATCATGCAAAATATAGGCGCGATCGACAATATCAAGACAGTCCCGCACGTTGTGGTCGGTGATGAGAACACCAATCCCCTTGGTTTTTAGGTATTTGATAAGGGTTTTGATTTCGCCAACGGCAATGGGGTCAATCCCCGCCAAAGGCTCATCCAAAAGCATGAATTGCGGGCGGCAGGCCAGTGCGCGGGCAATCTCCACGCGGCGACGCTCCCCGCCCGATAAGGCTATGGCGGGCGTCCTGCGCAGGTGCGAGATGTGGAATTCGCCCAAAAGCTCTTCCAAAAGATGTTCTTGTTCTTCTTCGCTCAGGCTTTGCGCCTGCAAAACGGCTCGGATATTGTCTTCGACGTTCAGCCCGCGAAAGATAGAGCTTTCTTGTGGCAGATACACCATGCCCATGCGGGCGCGGCGGAACATGGGCAGCGTGGTGATATCCTGCCCATCGAGCATAATCTCCCCCGCATCGGCGTGAGAGAGACCCGTGATAATGTAAAAGGAGGTTGTTTTGCCTGCGCCGTTCGGGCCCAAAAGCGCAACCGCTTCCCCGCGCTGGACATTCAGGCTGACATCCCGCAACACAGGTCGTTTTTTATAGCTTTTGGCCAGATGTTTTGCGACCAGCCCTTTGGAAACTTCTTTTAAATAAACCACGTTTAATCTCTAATATGCTACGCGAGGGCTCACCCTAGCAGGCGCGGATGCCCCCGCAAAGGGGGAATCAGTGGACGTTTGCGCTTTGGGGGGTGCTACTGGCGGGTTTGCAGGGCTTTGCGGCTCTGCTACAGGGGCGGTCGCAGGGGCTGTTTGCGTCACGGGCGCGGTTTTTGGGGCTGCAGGCGTGGTGGCGGGCGCAGATTGCGGTTTTGCTGTCTTTTTGTCTGAAGGGTAGAAAACCCCGCGCACCCGCTCGCCCTGCTTGTCAGACCCAAACATTTTGCTCACGTTGGTGGTCAGGTTCACTTCGGCCCTCGCGCCTTCCAGTACGTTTTTGTCCCGCTCCACCCGCACCTTGCCAATCAGCTCTGCGGTGTTGGTTGCGGCCTTGTAAATGGCTCTTTGTCCATAGAGGGTTTCTGTGGGCGTTTTGATTATGACGTTGCCGTCCGCTTCCAGCCTGTCCAGTGCGCCAGACCCGCCCAGGGGGCTTGTGCCTCCTCCTTGCGTTGCGGACGGTTTTGCTGCGCTACCATCCTCTTTAAAAAAGGCCGTGATGGTGCTGGCGGTCAAAGTGTCATTGGCTCTTATAACCTTGGCATGGCCCACCGCGCGGGCCTTTTTTTCATTGGCAAAATATTCCATTTTTTCAACGGCGGTGACGGTCTGGTCAGGGGATACCAGCTTTAAATTGCTGCCCGTCAATGTGGCAACGCCCGTGTCCACGTCATAGACGCCCATGTCACCATAGGCCGTGTTTTTGTCATCGGCGATGGTGACATTTCCTTGTGCGCTCAACTGCCAAATTTCCATGGATGATGTTGCGCCCTCGCGGTAGTCGGCGGTTAAAAGATCAGACTTTATGGTGACGCTGTCTTGCGTGACCACAACATTTTCACGTGCCACATATTGCTTGTCGTTGCGCATCCAGTCCACGCTCTTGCTGGCGGTAATTTCAATGGGCTGGCCAGCATTGGAGGGGGCTTCTTGCGCATGGCTAATGCTGCAGCAAAAAAGGGCAGGCAATGCACAAAACCATATAAAATAAGAGGGTAATCTCATGGTGTTTTTCCTTTGGACTCAAACATATTATTGGTGCTTTTCAAAACAATGCGGGCAGGGCCTGTAAAGACAATGATTCCTTGTTCCTCATCGCCTTCCAGCCCTTTGGCTTCAAGCGTGCCAGCAGTGCCCTCCACCAAAACATCTTTGGCGGAATAGGCTTTGCGGGCTTGCATGTCCACCCGCAATTCAGGGGTTTTCAAGACATAACCTTCGGAGTAATGTAGTTCAACATCCCCCGACAGGTTTAGCTTTTTGGTCTTTTGCTCATACACGCCGTTTAAGGCTTTGGCATCCAGCGTTGTGTTGTTGTTTTGCGTTAAGGTCGCCGTGGGGTTTTGCAAATCCAGCAAATCAGGGCTTGTGCGGCTTTGTGTGGCTTTGTCCGCGCTCACGCTGTAGGGCTGGTTTTTGTCATCGACACTGTTGAACACGGGTTTGACCAGTTCGTTTTCAATGTTCTGGGAGGCGGGGATAACATCTTCCTTTTTCAAAGGCGCAACTTTTTGCCCGCCCTCATTCCATGTCAGGATAATAACGGTCATAACAAGGGCTATAAAGGGCAGGATAAAGCGCAGGTTTTTAATGATTTTTGATCGCCTGCCCGTCAGGGCGGTGCGGCGGTGCGCCTCCACCGAAAGCTGGCTTAAACGCCCGTCGGGTGTTTTGGTGGTTTCATCCAAATCAAGGTCATCATTCATGCCCTATTGTGTTACCCCAAATAATAGGGTCAGGCAACGCCGCGTTGCAGGCAGTCTTGCAAACGGATCAGGCCGCACAGCCCGCCATTGTCGTCGACTACGACAAGGCTGGTGATATAGTGACCAGGTATTTTGGTCATGATGTTCAAGGCCTCTACGGCCAGCGCGCCCTGCTTGATAAATTTGGGAGAGGTGCTCATAATGTCGTGCGCTGATTTTTGCAGCAAATCTGCCGCCATGTGGCGTTTTAAATCGCCGTCCGTGACAATACCCTTTAAGGCTTCGCCCTCCATAATCAAAACACAGCCAAGGTTTTTTTGCGTCAGTTGCACAATCACATCCTGCATCTTGGCGGTGGGGGGCAAAATAGGCAAAGCGTCTTTTTTGTGCATGATGTCGGCCACGGTCAAAAGCTTCTGGCCCAGCTTACCGCCGGGGTGGAAGACGCGAAAATCTTCTGGTGTTAAGCCCATTCTTTGCAGCAATGCCACGGCCAGAGCATCCCCCATCGCCATCATCATGGTGGTGGAGGTTGTGGGCGCAAGACCATTGGGGCACGCTTCGGGAGATCTAGGCAGCAGCAAAACAATATCCGCATGTCTGGCAAGGTTGCTTGTCGGCTTGCTGGTCATGGCAATAAGCTTGATGCCAAAGCGGCGGGTGTAATGGATAAGGTCTGATAACTCCGCATTCTCGCCTGAATAAGAAAGCATCAAAACAACATCCCCTTCCATCACCATGCCAAGGTCGCCATGGCTGGCTTCACCAGGGTGCACAAAGTGTGAGGGCGTGCCTGTAGAGGCCAGCGTGGCCGTTATCTTCTTGCCCACATGGCCGCTTTTACCAATGCCTGCAACAATAAGCCGCGCGCGGCGCTCCATTTTCATGGTGTGGATGGCATCGACGGCTTGCACAAAATTTTGGTCAAGAGACTCGGCAAGGTCTTTTAAGCCTGCCATCTCGGTTAAAATAGCCGTGCGGCCAACCTCAAGGTCGGCCTCATGTTGCGCTGTGTTTTTAGTGTGCGAAGATGTCGACATCCGCCCAGCCTTCCAAATCCAGTTGTGCGCGCACAGGCAAAAAGTCGAAGATAGATTGCGCCAGTTCTGTGCGGTTTTCACGCGCCAGCATATCGTCCAGCCGCGCCTTTATTTTGTGCAAGTACAAAACATCGCTCGCAGCATAGGCCAACTGGTCTTGTGACAAATCAGCCGCGCCCCAGTCGGAAGATTGCTGCTGTTTGCTCAGCTCAACGCCAGCAAGCTCTTTGCACAATTCCTTTAGGCTGTGGCGGTCTGTAAAGGTGCGGGTCAGGCGGGAGGCAATTTTTGTGCAGTAAACAGGGCTGCAATCCACGCCCAGATACGCCTTGATGGAAGCAATATCAAACCGTGCGAAGTGGAACAGCTTTAAAGTTTTCGGGTTGTTCAGCACGGCCTTTAAGTTTGGCGCGTCATACTCGCCTGCCGCAAACTGCACAAGGTGCGCGTTTCCATCCCCTGATGACAGCTGGATCAGGCATAAACGATCACGCACGGGGTTTAATCCCATGGTTTCAGTGTCAATCGCAATAGAGGGTCCAAGGTCAAGAGCTCTGGGGATGTCGCCTTTATGCAGTGTGATGGTCATGACTTGCTTTCTGTTTTTGTGGTGCCCATGAGAGGACTCGAACCTCCACGACCTTGCGATCACCAGCACCTGAAGCTGGCGCGTCTACCAATTCCACCACATGGGCCAAACGTGGTTGTTTTTTATAACAAGGGACAATCTATGTCAAACCCTTGTTTTTACGTGGTTGAAAGTTAAAAAGTCGTTATTTCGTAAAGTAAAGAAGTGGGCTTCTGGGCTTAAAATAAGCAAATCTTTCATTTATTTTTTACCATTCGCAGGTCACAATGGTCAAAGCTCTATCAAGCCTTTTTGCCGTTCGGAAACTTCTCATGAAAATCCTTATTATTGACCGTGACACTATGTTCTCCAGTCTGCTGGCCGCCAAAATCAAGGCCGCAGGGCATGACGTATTCGAAACCGCCATCAAGAATGACGGGATAGAGCAGATTAATACCCAAAAGATTGACGCGGTGTATTTTGACCCCGCACCCTTGTCAGACCCCAAATCCATCATCTTGCAGGTGCGCCGCATGGTGCCCAATTTTGTCTATCTGGTTTTGATGGGCGCGGATGTGGATCGCGCCAGCGTTATTAAAAGCAGTTGCCATGATGGCCTTTCCAAACCGCTGGACCCGCAAGCGCTGGCCAAAACTCTGGACAATGCGCAAAGGCTTGGCGCCCTCGTCAAAAAGCTGGCGGATGATAAAATTGACTTTCCCAGTGCAGGCGGCGTGATTTCAAAATCAGCCTTCAACCAGCTTTTCTTGTCCTCCATGGACAGGATTTCGCGCTATGGCGAAAACTCGCAAGCCATTTTTATCTCTATTGCCAATTATGATGACATTAAAATAGACAGCGGAAAATATGCGGCAGACTTCGCGGCATCAAAACTTGCACAAACGCTTTCAAAGGTGCGCCGCCAGTCAGACATTCTGGCGCAGACAGGCGTGAATGAATATGCGCTGCTTATATTAAGCCCGCAGCAACCGCATGAGGCCGTGGAAGCAGCGCGCCGTTTTGCTTCCATCTTGCAAGAGGATTCTGGTATGGCCGATGGCGGGGTGGCAAATCTGCAGCTAAAGGTCAGTCTTGTCAGCCTGCCATCAGGCTCTGAAGACTTCCAAAATATCTCCCACCTCAAAGGCCCGCTTGCGCAATCGGCCGTTTAAAATAAACCCGCCATATTTGATAACGGGTTTAAAGCTAGACTGTTTTCTTGTTGTCATTGGTGGCTTCATCATGCGCCATTTCACAAAGGATGATGGCGACTTCCAAATCCTTGAACGGCACAGAGTCCATCAAAGGGTATAAATATTGCGTGCGCGGTTTCATTCTTTTAATATCACCCAGTTTTTTGATAAGACAGCGATATCGCATCAAATAGGTCTTGTCTGGTTTTCCCATTATGCCGCCCTCCGTACCAAACCCAGTTGTGCGCGATAGGCTTCATCCATCGCCTTGGCGCGGTTTTCGATCTTTTTATACGCTCGTAGCGCGTTGCGCGCCTTTGCCTTTTCCTCATAGGCCTGGTTGTAAAGCTGTTTTACATCAAAGAACGATATGTCCCTTTTAGAGGCCTTCACCCGCAAAACCCTTTGAATCCCTTGTTTTAGTCCCCACATTTTAACCATTGAATGCTCCTTCTTTTATTACGCAGTTGTTTACACCGTGCTAGTTATAGCAATCAAAAGTTAATTTAAGATTAAAAAAAATGATTTTAATTGTGTTTTAAATAAAAATCGTTTTAATAGACGATATAAAGGGTTAAAAATGATTTCAGGTGAACAAATTAGAGCGGCAAGGGCTTATATGGGTTGGTCACAAACAGAGCTTGGTGAGAGAGCCAATTGCTCTTTATCTACCATTGCCAAGATTGAAAGGCTTGAGGGGGACGTTGGGTCAGACATCCTTGAAAAGATTAAATACGCTTTTGAAAAAGAAGGAATGTTTTTCACCGATGATGGCCTGATTAAAAGAAGTGCCTCTATGTATGAGATTGAAGGTGATGGTTGGTGGCTTCGTGTGTTGGATGATGTCTATAAAACCATGATTGATAAAAAAGGCGCGGAGATACTTTTGTTTTGTGCGGACGATAGAGAGTCTCCAGCAGAGGTTAATAAGGTTTGGTCAAAAATACGGAACGCTGGCATAGGCATGCGTCAATTGGTTCGTGAAAGTAACACATACCTAATGGGGCCAACAAAAGAGTATCGTTGGATACCAAAGGAATACTTTGAAAATTATGTGACCATGGTTTACGGCGACAAGGTTTGTTTTTGTGCCGAAAATAATACCAAAGCCGTGATATTTAGGGATCGTCGACAAGCAAACACAATGCGAAACCTATTCAACCTTCTTTGGAACAAATTGGAAGAGCCAAGTGAAAGTACTGCACCAGATCGCTTCTGATTACCGTGTGACGGTAAATGGAAAATATGGCTCTCGCCCTTCTGATAAGGCGCGGATACAAATTAGTATTGGCAATCCAAAATATGAAAGCGCGAAAATGCTTACCCTAACTCGGTGGTGCGCCTCTCGGTTTAAAGAAACTGAAATCATTGTGAGTGATACGTTACAAAGGCATAATCTTACAAATACGGATATGTCTAACGCTTGGAATATAACCCGTGAAGAAGGTGAAAAGTGGTTGCGACGTAATGCAGTGGCATTAGAGGGCTTTACAATCACCCGTTGGGATTCACTTTTGCATCATCATAACTATGCCATCTCTTTGGACGTTATTGAAGAAAATCTAAAGAGTGACAAAGCCAATAAAAGCTTTATGGACATGGCACAAGAATTTTCAATACGTCGTAAGGTTCCCATAGAAAATTGCAGGGCCTTTTTAAAAGAAGAGTTGGCTATCTTTTATTTTATGATGCAAGAACCCGCCGTGGATATTTATGCAGGATCTTGGATTTCAAATATCTTTGAAACCCTCTCACTTCCTGTTTTTAAAGATTTACATTGTTTAGAGGTAGATTTTGAAAAACTAAAGCAGAATCGTTAGATAAAAAATACCAGATTTTAGGGTTGAACATCTCGCCCGCAAAATCGCCTAACACTCCTCATAAATTTCATCCACAAAAATGAATCTTAATCAAACCAAGGGTTTGAAGGGGATGGGGGTTTTCGCCTCTGTTCAGGGCAGGTTTTTTTGTTTTAGATGGATTATCACATTTGAAAATAAAAAATCTTTTAGGACTTTCGCTTATGGCCAAACCTTCGTCCACTCGTTTTTGCCGCAACAATATCTGTGTAACACTGGCCTTTGGGTTTGTGTTTTTCTCGCTGTTTGCGGGGGTGTTTTTTTGCATGCTTAAAAACCCGCGCGCGCTGGCGCAAGACTATGCAAAGCTTGCAACCATAGCCTTGTCTTACGGTGATGTGGTGGGCGCAAAAGCGGCGGCAGAACAATCCTTAAAACAAAACCCGACCTCCAGACAAAGCTGGGAGGTTATGGCGAAAATCCTCCTTGAGAGTGGGGATTCGCGCGGCGCGCAAAAAGCAGCGCGCATCGCAAACGCGCTTGGCCATCCTGCGGGCGGGCAAAACCTTCTTTACGCCATGCCGGCAGAGTTGCGGCTTAGCTTTTTGGCCATGAGCGATAAGGACATCCGCTAATGGTGGCTCCTTACGGCTATGCCTTCACATTTGTGATGGGCGTGTTCTCTGTTTTGCTTTTGGGGTGGGATGGCTTTCAGTCTTATTCGTCTGGCTGGGTGTTTGGTTTTCTGGCGGTTATCTGGTCATTGCTGATGATGATGCGGCTGATGTCGCTGGCCACGCCAGCGCGGGAGGATAAAACACCATCAAGCACCCTTGCTCAAAAAATTCTCAATTCTTTTTATGAACGGCAAGAAGAACGCCACCATTATGTTTTGATGAAGTCTATGGGCGGTTCGTTCGTGTTGTTTTTTGCAGGCTTGCTGTGCTTTTTGGGCTGGCAGATATTTTGCGCGCTCGCCCCCTCCCAAAAGTCTTTTATGGATGGGTTTATGCAGTCCATTTCCGCCTTTCAAGATGGCACATCCTCTAATTTCCGTGCGGTCTATGACTGGGGGCAAATGTTTATGCTGGCGCTCTCGCTGTCCATGATGGCGTTTGTTTTGCGCACCCATGCGCCCAGCCGCGCGCCCACGCGCTCGATGATGATTGTGGTGGCCTCTTACGCGGTGGCGGGGCTAATTACGTTTTTGGGTCTTTCGGTGGAGCATGCCGCCAGTTTTTCCCAAAGCGTTTCAAACCCCGATGTAGCAGGCAGCGGGGCGGGGACGGGCCTGTGGCTGGCGGGTGCTTTATATGGGGATGGCGCGCCCACCATGTTTGAATTGCTGCTCATTGAAACAGGCATCGGCGGGGTGGCTATGGTGGCCTTTATGATGTTTGTCCCCTTGGGGGCTATCACGCTGGGTGCCCCTTCCAAAAGGGTGGATTCGCTTGTTCTTTCTTGCGCCATGATCATTGGCATCTGTTTGATTATCAGTGTCTTTTTGCCCATGTCGCCAGCGCTTGGGGCTTATATGCTGCTCTGTCTGATGGGGCTGTTTTTGGCATGGGGCGCGGCTGAAATAGGGGTTTACACCCCGCAGCGCGCCTAGTGGTTGACAAGCTTCAAAAAATAGAATATATTCCTAAATAGAAAAGGCCGAATTGCGCCTTCTTTCTTTTGTTTCACCCCGCTGATGCCCTCATCATGCGGGTTTTTTTATTTTTACATCAAAGGAGTTTTTGATATGCCCACCCTTCTTCCCACCGATGCCGACAACAACCCCATCCCCGCCTTGCGCCTAAAATCAGGCGCGGCGCACAGCATTGCGGCAACCACCACCTCCGCCCGCAACACAACCGCCTTTAATGCGGCGACAAAAGTGGTCAGCTTGTATGCCACCGCGCCCGTCTATGTGCGTTTTGGAGATTCCACTGTTACGGCGGCCGCGACAGACCATTACTTCCCCGAAGGCTTTTATTATGATTTTGCCATTTCCAGCGGCAGCAATAACAAAGGCGCACGCGCAAGCCATGTGGCCGTGATGGCGGTAACGGGGACAGCCAGCGTTTATATCTCGGAAAAAGAGTAAAGTGTTACAGGCGCGCGCGGGATTTCATGGCGGTGGAGATTGTTCCATCATCTAAAAATTCCAGCGCGCCTCCTACGGGCACGCCATGCGCAAGACGGGTGATGTGAAGGTTTAACCCTTCCATATGGTCCATTAAATAATGCGCGGTGGACTGCCCATCCACAGTCGCGCTCAGCGCCAGAATAACCTCATGGACAACGCCTTCCCGAAGGCGTGTTATCAAAGGCTCTATCGAAAGCTCTTCAGGGCCAACGCCATCCAGCGCGGATAAAACACCGCCCAGCACATGATACTGTCCTTTGAAAGACCCTGTGCGCTCCACCGCCCACAGGTCAGCAACACTCGCCACCACGCAAAGTGTCTTTTTGTCGCGGCTCACATCGCGGCACACACGGCAAGGGTTGTGGGAATCAAGGCTGCCGCACACATCGCAGGTGGTGATAGATTTGGAAGCCTCATCCAGCGCGTTTAAAAGGCTTTGCAGTTTTTGCCCCTTCGCGCTCAGCAGGTGCAAAGCAATGCGTCGCGCTGAACGGCTGCCAAGGCCAGGCAAGGCGGCCAGCTGTTTGACCAGAATATCCAATGGGCCATCAAACATTGTACGCTACCATTTTAGTTGTTAAACGCTTTGCGGCCCTTGGGGTTGATATAGGCAAACAATCCGTCTTTTTTAAATTTCACATCTGTTTGCAGGTTTTTCAAAACCACTTCGGTCACTTCGTTTTGCGCATCCACCACGCGCCACTTTGCAAGGGCGTAAGGGGCTTCGTTGAAAAACAGCTCCACATAGCCCGCGCCAGGTTCGTCTTTTTGCGCAACGCTCATGACAATCTGCCCGTCTTTTTTATAAAGCTTTGTGACTTGTAAATCTTTCGTCAGGCTTAAATCTTCCCGCAGCAAAAAATCAGCCAGCGTCTGGCCAATGGGCGCGTTGGACTGCTCCCCCAGCTGGGAATCATAGAAATAAACAAACACACCGTCCGCCACGATAAAATCTTTGGACTCGTTATAGTCAAAGCGCATCTTCCCCGGGCGGTCGAGGTAGAACTGGCCAGAAAGGCGAGAGCCAAGCGATGAGCTTTGCGTAAAATCCGCCTGCGCGGTGTGCAGGCCGTTTAAATATTTTTGCGCGCGGATAACCTCAGGGTCACGCACCTGCGCATAGGCTTGGGGGGACAAAAGGATAAACGCCGCAAGGGCCATAAGGATGTATTTCATACCCTTATTGATAAAAGAGAATCACGCCCAAAGAAAGGCGAAAAGATGGTATAAAAATTGTTCTATTCAGGTTTGGCTATCAAGGCGCACAATATGGGCTTTAATTCGTCAAGAATGGGAAGCGCTTCTTTTTCCCCAAAAACATCATGGACGGTTTTTGTCAGGGTTGCGGGTGTAAGATATTTTGCGGTGCTTGAAACAATTCTGTTTGTGGCAATGTTAAGGTTTCCACCAATATCGGTGTCCACACCGCCTAATTCATTGGCGCGTGCAAAGGCTTTGTCTGCAAACTCTGTACGAAGTTTTTGCTGCTCTGGCGGCAATTCGGAATATCTGGAAACGGTTTCAATTTTTGTCATAAGCATCGATTATACAAAATATTATGACATTGCAAGAGAAAAAATTTATGAAAAAAAGTGGACTTAGTCCACCAACATTAACCTTTTGCGCAGGCTCTTTGCCCTTGGCCTGTGAGGCTTTTTCAAAAAACGCCAAACGAACTATTGAACACATAACAACGCATTGAAAACAAACACTATTTAAAATCGTATGGAATGGCGGTTCACCAGTGGCGGCCTTGCTGTGTCGTGCATCAAAATCACGCGCGCGCAGTTGGAGGCAAATTCCATGGTTTCGGGGATAGGCTTGCCATCCAGCTTGCCCATAATGAAGCCAGCCATAAACTGGTCGCCCGCGCCCGTTGTGTTTTTGGGGTGTTCTACGGCTTCCACAGGCTGGTGGTGCACATAGTCTTTAAACACATAGTACGCGCCCTCGCGGTTGTGGGTCAGCACGCTATCGCATTTTAGGGTTTTTAGTTTTTCTATCGTGTCGTCTATGCCCTTGGTGCCAAACAGATAGGGCAGGTTGAAATGGTTGCCAATCAAGGTGGTGATAATGCCCGCATCCACAAGGGCGTGGATTTTCTGGGCATAGTGCCGCCCGAAATCTTGGTCCATAATTTTCATGATGTGCGGAATTTTATGCTCTTGCACACATTCGAACACGCATTTGGAAACCTCGCTGTTCTGGCCAAACCCATACATATAAATTTCACTGACAATCATGCGGGCGGATTTTAAGGAGTCTGTGGTGATGTCCTGCGCGGTTAAATCCCAGCTCGCCCCATCCATATAGGCAAAGGACCGCTCACCATCTGGCGTGACCAGCACAGCGCACTGTGATGATTCCTTGCGCCCTGCGTTGACATCAGACTTTACGTCAAAATCATTGAAGGAGGATTGCCACAAAGCTTGGAAAGAATCATCACCGATCTTGCCAAAAAATTCTGTCTGTAGCCCCATGGTGGCAAGTCCGCACAACACATTGGCGGAACATCCGCCTGGTATAGCATCAAAGCGCGGCAAGGCTGATCGCAGGCGTGCAAAGGATAAATCATCCATCTTGTGCGCGCGGCCTTTGATAACTTTATGATTGGCCAAAAACGCATCGCTGACATGGGCGACTAGGTCAATATTGGCAAGGCCTATTCCAACGACATCCATCTACACTACCTTTGTCCGACCAGAACTTCACGCTTGCCGACATGGTTTGATTTTCCAACCACGCCCTGCTTTTCCATTTCTTCAATAATGCGGGCAGCGCGGTTGTAGCCAATCTGCAAATGACGCTGGATAAAGCTGGTGGAGGCTTTTTGCTCACGCGCGACCAAGGCAACGGCTTCGTCGTATAGCTCATCACAGGCTTCGCCGCCACTGCCGCCTTCACCATCGCCGCCTTCAAAATCACCTTCGGTGATGTCTTCAAGGTAGCTTGGCTCACCTTGGGATTTGAGGAAGTTGACGACGTTCTCAACATCAGAATCAGATGTGAACGGCCCATGCACGCGGGTGATGCGTCCGCCTGCGGCCATGTAAAGCATGTCGCCCATGCCCAACAACTGCTCCGCGCCGCCCTCATTCAAAATGGTGCGGGAATCGATTTTGCTTGATACGGCAAAGGATATACGGGTTGGGAAGTTCGCTTTGATAACGCCCGTGATAACATCCACCGATGGTCGCTGTGTGGCCATGATAAGGTGAATACCTGCCGCCCGCGCCATTTGCGCAAGACGCTGGATAGCACCTTCAACATCTTTTCCGGCCACCAGCATCAGGTCGGCAAATTCATCGACGATAACGACAATGTAGGGAAGGTCGGTCAGGTCAAGCGGTTGTTCTTCGTACACAGGCTTGCCTGTTTCGGGGTCAAACCCTGTTTGCACTTTGCGCATCAACACTTCGCCCTTTTTGCGCGCTTCGGCAAGGCGGGCGTTATAGCCATCTATGTTGCGCACGCCGAGCTTGGACATGGCGCGGTAACGCTCTTCCATCTCATTCACGGTCCATTTCAAGGCGACCACGGCTTTGCCGGGTTCGGTGACGACAGGGGCCAGCAGGTGCGGAATGTCGTCGTAGACGGATAGTTCCAGCATCTTTGGGTCAATCATAATGAAGCGGCATTTTTCAGGCGGCAGGCGGTACAGCAATGATAAAATCATGGTGTTCACACCCACCGATTTACCAGACCCTGTTGTCCCTGATACCAGCAGGTGCGGCATGCGCGCAAGGTCGGCGATAATGGGTTTGCCGCCAATGTCTTTGCCCAATATCAAGGGCAATGCTGCGGTATGCTTCTCGTAATCGCGGGTTGATAGCATGTCACGCAAATAAACCGTCTGGCGGATTTTGTTGGGAAGTTCAATCCCGATCACATTGCGCCCTGGCACCACGGCGGCGCGCACAGATATGGCAGACATGGATCGGGCGATATCATCAGCCAGTCCAATCACGCGTGATGTTTTTGTTCCTGGCGCGGGTTCGAGTTCATACAACGTGACAACAGGCCCGGGGCTAATGCTTTTAATCTCGCCCTTGACGTTAAAATCATTGAGTACGTTTTGCAGCAAGGTTGCGTTCATCTGCAAAACTTTTTCATCCACCTTCTGGTTTGTGGGGGTTTCTTCTGGCTCGCTCAAAAGGTCAAGCGTGGGGAATTCCCACTCGCCACCATCAAATAGCTGGAATCTTTTCTGGCGGGCTTTCACGCCTTTGCCTTTTTCAAGCTGTCTGGATTTGTTGACGCGGATGGCGGCTAGCGGGCGCTCGTCTTCATCCTCATCCTCTTCTTCGTCACTATCTTCCTCTTCTTCTTCCTCATACTCATCGGTTTCTTCCTCCTCTTCCTCCTCTTCCTCCTCGTCTTCTTCGTCATCCTCGGTTTCGAGAACATAGTCACCATCATCTTCCATTTGCGGGATAATGGGCTTTCTGGCTTTGACGGGCTTTTTCGCAGGGATGTAATCAGAATCCGCGTAATGGTGTACCCAGTCTATAAAGGCTGTGACCTTGTCGTGAATGTAATAGCCGCTCGCCATGACAATATTGGCAATCAGCACACACACCCATTTTATTTCATACCATCCCAGAGAGAACGCAACGCATGACAGCGCAAACGCAATCACTCCCCACGCGCTTGCCATCAGGCCAAAGCTTCCCAGCGTGCCAGCCATGTCTGTCGTGGCCTGCAAAATTTTCATACCGCCGCTGCCGCCCATATGGGGCTGCGCCAGCCAGTCGCCTGATGGAATGCGGGCAAAAGCGGCAGAGGCCGCCACAGCTCCAAACACCATCGCGGCAAAGCGCAACCAGAAAGGCGAAAGGCTTCTGCGCATCAAAAGACATGTGCCCCAGGCAATAAAACCAAAAGCAAAAACCAGCGCGCCAAGGCCTATGGACTGCAGCAATATATCCGCCCATGCCGCGCCAGAGGCGCCCATCCAGTTCTGGACAGGGGTTGAGGATATGCCCGCCGTGTTGAACGAAGGGTCTGCGCGATTGTAGGAGGCAAGGGAGAGCAAAAGAAATCCACCCACCACTAGGGAGATGACACCAACCGAATCCACAATCCTGCGCGCCACAAAGGCTTGCGCGCTATCAGGGAAAAGGCGGGTAAGGAAGGTTTGATTGCTGCGTTTGACTTTATACTTTTTTGCCATGGATCATACTTTTCGCATAAATGCCCAAAGGGAAGCGGGCGGGAGAATCATTTACCCTATTGTAACTGCGCAAGGGCCTTTGCTCAAGGAAACACCTGCAAGAAAATGATGAGATTGCCCTATATCCGTTAAGTTTTTATTAACGGTTTTGCCTGTACCTTCAAGGGAACGAAGCGTTTTTAGTCCTCACCGCCCAAACGAGGGGAGCGTCCATGGTACATAACAGCAGTTTCCAGACAGTGTATATCATATATACATTTGACAAATATGGTTGCGGGCAAAACTGGAAAAAGCACGCGGAAACGTCCGACCACGCAAAAGCAATGGCCGAATCACAAACCCTCTTTGACACCAAAAAATATAAAAGGGTGGAGTTAAAGCAAAAATCCTTTAACCCCCACACCTCGCAATGGACAGCGCAAACCACCCATAGCTGGGGGGATAACAAGGGCAAGGCAAAACAGGTCTTGCTGTCATTTTTAAAACTATGGCTGGGCGCGCTCGGCGCTATGACGGCAGGGTTTTTTCAAACCCAGAAATCCTAGTCTTTTAAAAACCTATTCGTCCGCAATCACACCCGTCGGGTCTTGTTCCACAAGGTCTGCCACTTGTTCAAAGACATTGGCGTTTTCATCCATCTGGATTTTCAAAGGCGGATTCTGGTCACCAATGGTGCGGAAAAAGACGGCTGCATCGCGCAGCAATTTGGCTGATAATTGGGCGTGTGAAATCATAAAATATCCTTATCACTCTTAACAAAGTACATTCAACTATGGCGCAGGAAAGATAGCAACCCCGCCACCCTTTTTTTAAAGTCCGCGCCTTGGATGTGCTTCATACGTGCCAAGCACACTGACATCCTTGGCATAAAAAGCCAACTCTTCCATCGCCAGTTTTAAGCTGGTTTCATCAGGGTGTCCCATGACCTCTACATAAAACTGCGCCACCTGAAACTGTGGGTTCACGTAAGATTCCAGCTTGCCCATGTTAATGCCATTGGTGGCAAATCCGCCCATGGCCTTGTAAAGCGCTGCGGGGATGTTGCGGACACTAAAGATAAAACTTGTGATAAAGACTTTTCCGTCTTCTAACGGCGGCACGTAGGCCTGCGGCGACAAAACCACAAAGCGGGTGGTGTTGTGGTCAGCGTCCTGCACATTGGGGCGCAGGATATCAAGGTTGTAGATTTGTGCCGCCAGGGTAGAGGCAATAGCGCCATGCGCTTTGTCCATGCGCGTTGAAATTTCCTGCGCTGCGCCCGCCGTGTCGGCATGGACATGGGGCGTTAGCTTCAGTTCCTTGATGATGTTTTTGCACTGGGGCAGGGCGTGAATATGGGAGTGGACATGTTTTAAGTCCTCGATGCGTGCGCCCTTGATGCCCAGCAAGGCATGCTCAATTTTTAAAAAATGTTCCCCCACAATAGACAGGCCGCTTTTGGGCATCAGGTGGTGAACATCCGCCACACGCCCTGCCAGCGTGTTGTCGATGGGAATCATGGCCAAATCGGTTACGCCTGTCTGCACGGTGGTAAACGCATCTTCAAAGGTGTGACATGGCACAGTTTCAAGATTCGGGAACATCTCTCGGCACGCAAGGTCAGAATAAGCCCCATGCGCCCCTTGAAACGATATTTTCTTTGCGTTGTTTTTGATGAAAGTCATTCCGTCCTTGATTTTTATCTGCTCTAAATTTACACCCTAAATACCGTGTGCACCCCTTGGCGGGGGTCGTACTCTGGTATAGTCTTAAAAAGCAAGCATTTGCAAGTGGTTATGAAATAAGGAGTGTCCGTTATGGGCGGTATGGAGTTTAACAAGATTTTCGCGGCCATTTTGGTGGCTGGTATTGTGGCCATGTTTGGGGGCTTTGTCGCCAAACAGCTGGTGCATCCTGTGGAATCTGAGGAATTTGCGTTCAAAATTGAAGCCGCTGAAGCGTCTGAAGGCGGCGCGGCGGCAAAGCCTGCGGGGCCAGACCCAATCTTGGCTTTAATTGCGACGGCGGATGTGGGCAAGGGTGAGAAAATAGCCAAGGCCTGCGCGGCCTGCCATACATTTACCAAAGGCGGCCCTGCGGGCGTTGGTCCTAACTTGTGGGGTGTTCTTGGTGGCCCTAAAGACCATATGCAAGGCTATGCCTATTCAGGCGCACTTCTTGAAGTGGGCGGCAAAACCTGGACCTATGCTGAGCTAAACAAGTTCCTGTGGAAGCCTAAGGCCTATGCCGCTGCCACCAAAATGAGCTTTGCGGGCGTGAAAAAGCCTGAAGAGCGCGCGGCCTTGCTGGCATGGCTTCGCACGCAAGCAGATTCGCCAAAGCCACTACCTGCCGAGGCGGACATTGCGGCGGAGAATGCTGAACTGGCGCCACCTGCTGCAACGGAAGCAGCCCCTGCGGCTACAGATGCAGCCGCGCCAGTTGAAGGCGCAGCGCCTGCTGCTGTGGATGCGGCCGCACCAGCGACAGCTGAGAAACCTGCGGCCCATTAAAGACAATACCCACTCTTTAAAAAATTACAAAACCCCCGCGATGTTTGCTCGGGGGTTTTTGTTACCAGAGAATCTGGGGGTGAAGGCTTTGCTTATGCCTTTTGTTCCCACCCGCCTTGTGGGCCTTGTTGCCAGTAGGTGACGGTGTGCCCAGCGTCTTTGTAGGCTTTCCAACGCTCCCGCGCGGCCTCAATAGACTCATCATCCTGCCCATCCAGAAAATCACAAACCAAAGAAAAATCATCAGTATTTTCAGGGACGGGGTGAACATTGCACAGGGCCAGCATATCCGCATTGTTGGGGTTTTCAGGCTTTGTCGTCAGATAGAGAGGCTGAAGCGCGGCATGCCCGTCTTTTTCAGTGCCATGTGGCAAAAAGCCATCCGCCCGCGCGGTCCATAGAACATCATCATATCGCGCCACATCTTTGGCATGGTTACACATCAGCACAATTTTATGGCCTTGCGCGAAAGCTTTGGCCAAAAGGGCGGGGACGGCTTGTTCCAAAGGCTGCGTAGTCACGTGGTAAAAGCGGATGTCGGCCATGTTACTCTTCTCTTTTTGGCGGGTAGGCGTGATGAACGCCGTTATAATCTTCAATCGTATAATTCCCATGCGCATCTTTTTGCAGGGAGCTTGGTGTTAAAGGCATTTTGCCATAACCCCCGGGGATATCGAGCACATAATGGGGTTGTGCCAAACCACTCACCCGCCCGCGTAAGTCTTTCATAATGTCCTGCCCTTTTTCAAAACTTACTTGAAAATGCCCGCTACCTTTGACCAGATCTGGATGGTGGAGATAGTAGGGCTTTACGCGCAAGGAGAGTAGTTTTCGAAACAGGGCTTCCAGTGTTTGGGCAGAGTCATTAACGTCTTTCAACAAAACAGATTGTGACAAAAGAACAGCCCCCGTACGGGACAGCTTTAAAAGAGCCTCTTGTACCTCAGCATTAATTTCCTGTACGTGGTTTACATGTATGACAAGGTACAATGCTTTTTCAAGTCTGGAAAAAACCTTTGCCATGTCAGTGTCCACTCTGCTTGGCTGGACAACGGGAATGCGCGTATGAATGCGAATTATATCAAGGTGGGCAATGGCTTCCAGCTGTTCTAACAAAGCGCCCAGTCTTGTTGTGTCCAGCGTTAAAGGATCGCCGCCTGTTAAGATAACCTCGCGTATGGCGGGGGTGGTACGCAAGTAGGACAGGGCAGATTCAAGAGTGTCTTGCGGCAGTACACCAGACTCTTCTTGCAGCATTTCCTTTCGAAAACAATAGCGGCAGTGCACGGCGCATATATCCGTTATTTTCAAAAGTGCCCTGTCTGGGTAACGGTGCACAATGGCTGGTACGGGTGAGTGAGCATTATCGCCTATGGGGTCATAGCGCTCATTCACGTCCAATATATCTTCGCGGACATCATAAAGATATTGCAAGGCGACAGGGTCTTTTGCGTCTGTCCCTTTGATGGTCGCGCGAACCTGCCGCGTCAGCTTTTCCTGAAAAAGCGGTTTTACAGCGGCTTTGCTCATACGCAGTAATGGTCCATCACCAGCTTGTAAAGCAGGCGTACGCCAAAGCCTGACCCGCCTTTGGGAACGGTTGGCTTATCAGACTTCCACCAAGCTGTCCCCGCAATATCAAGATGCGCCCAGGGCGTTTTTCCTTCGATAAAATGCTCCAAAAACCCTGCCGCGGAACAGGCCCCGCCATAACGGCCAAGATTGCCTAGATTTTGCAAATCCGCCACTTTGCTTTTCATTTCCTCGCGGTACGCCTCATCCAGCGGCATGCGCCACAGTTTTTCGCCAGAGGCCGTACTGGCGTTGCTAAGCTGTGACCAGAGCTTGTCATCATTGACGAACGCGCCTGCGTACTCATATCCCAGTGCCACCATAATGGCGCCCGTCAGTGTGGCTAGATCCACAATCATTTTGGGTTTGTCGGTACGCTGTATGTATGTCAGCGCATCACACAACACCAGCCGCCCTTCGGCGTCTGTGTTTAACACTTCAATGGTTTTGCCCGACAGGGATTTGACAATATCGCCTGGCCTGTACGACCTGTCGGATGGCATATTTTCAGCCAGCCCGACAATGCCGACCACATTCACTTTTGCCTTGCGGGCGGCCAGTGCGCGGATGAGCCCCACCACAGCGGCAGAGCCGCCCATATCCATTTTCATCTCTTCCATTCCCGCCGCGGGCTTGATGGAAATGCCGCCTGTGTCAAACGTCACACCCTTGCCGACAAAGGCAATGGGAGCGTCCGCCTTGGAGGGTTTCGCGCCTTTGCCACTGCCTGTAGCGCCAGACGTACCGTTCCAGCGCATAATCACAACGCGCGGCGGACGGATAGAGCCCATGCCGACCGCAAGGTGCGCGCCAAAGCCCAGTTTCTCCATTTTTTTGTCGTCCAGAATCTCTACCTGTACGCCCAAGGCGCCCAGCTCTTTTTTTATGATGGCGGCATAGCTTTGCGGGTAGAGAACATTCGCAACCTCATTCACAAGGTCACGCGCCAAATGTACGCCTTGTGCCAAAGCTTCCTCATCTTTGAACAGAGCTTGGGCTTTTGCACTGGCTGTTGTAACGATTGTGACGGAGGATAAAGTTTTCGATTTCTTCCTGTCCCCAGATAAATCCTTTGATTTGTATTTATCAAAGTTATAATCACGCAGCCGTACGCCCGCCGCCAATGCGCTTGCGGCTTCGGCCTCGCTTGTTTTTGTATTTTTGGGCATGTCTAGCAAAAGGCTGGCAGACTCTGTACTGATAGATTTTAAGGTCGTCAGGATTTTACCACCCAGATTTTCAAATGCTATGACATCCAGCTTTTCAGCCGCGCCCATGCCCACAACCAGAACCTGATCAAACCCTGCGCCCTTGGGCAGGATAACGCTTAATACATCGCCGTGCTTGCCCTTAAAACCTTCTCTGACACGTAAAGCAGAGGCTATAAGCCCGCCCGCCTTTTTGTCCAGAGCCGCCGCCTGATCTGTCAACGCACCGCCTTCCATAGCAAAAACCACGGCGGTATCAGACTTTGGCTTGGCTGATTTTGAGAAGGAGAGGACTACTTGTTTGGTCATAATAACATTTTTCTTTCTTTGAATTTAGAAGTGCCCGATAGACGAACACACAATATAAAGCTATGAGATATCATAAATCTTTTTTACAACTCTGCCAGTGGCCAAGGCCATAAAACCCCTGTTTTTTAAAGACAATGATATTTGACCGCTACCTATTGAAAAACCTTTTTATTGCGACGCTGTTTACGGCCATTTCGCTGGCGGCGATTATCATGCTCACGCAGTCTTTGCGGTTTTTGGAGCTGATTATCAATTCTGGCGCTTCTGGCCTGTCTTTCTTTGCGCTCACGTTTTTGGCACTACCGCGGTTTTTTGAGGTTATTCTTCCCATCGCGCTGATGATAGGCACCGTGTTTATCTATAATAAGATGACAGCGGATTCCGAAATGGTGGTCATGCGCACATCGGGTTTTTCGCCTTTGCGTATGGGGCGGCCAGCTCTTATGTTGGGTTGCTTAATAGCAGTCACAATCTTCATTATAACGGCGTGGATATCACCCTTATCCTTATCCAAAATGCAGGTCATGCGTGTGACCATCAAGGCACAATTTTCCAACCTTTTGCTGCGCGATGGAATCTTTAACCAGGTGGGTAAGGATTTGACGGTCTATATCCACAATCGCGGCAATGGTGGAGATTTGGAAGGGTTGCTCATACATGACACGCGAGATAAAACCCAGCCGCCTGTGACGGTTTTGGCCAAGCGCGGGGTGATTGTCAGCGATGATGACAAGCAGCAGGTGGTTATTTATGATGGATCTCGCCAGCAGGTCAGCCCGCAGACAGGGGCCTATAACAGGCTTGACTTTGATCGCTATACCATAGATTTGCCCGATGCAGGCCCTGTGCAGCAAAGATGGAGAGAGCCTGATGAACGCACGCTTCTTGAACTAATGTTTCCCGATGAGGAAAGCAAAAAAGACGCCAAAACCATGCGCGAATTCAAAACCGAAATTCACCGCCGTTTTGTCAGTCCTTTTCTGGCCATCACCTACACGCTGATATCACTTTGCTGTCTTTTGCTGGGGGATTTAAACAGGCGCGGCCTTGGCCTTCGCATCATCATTGCAACGGGGTCGGTTATCATATTACAAGGCCTTTATCTTGTGGCCTATAACCTTGCCAAAGAAAGCATGATGGGCCTTGCCTTGATGTATGGCGTAACCTTCGTGCCCCTTATGGCCGCATACTATCTTTTAACGCCTGCCTCTTACGCGGTGCGCCAGAAAATAAAGCAGCAATGGGCGGGGATGATGTCATGATAAAAAGCCTCTTTCCTTCTACCTTAAGCCGTTATCTGGCACGGTTTTACGCGGTGTCTTTCCTGCAACTTCTGGGCATTTTGCTGGGCATTGTGTATTTGTTTGAAACGGTGGAATTGCTCCGCCGTGCAGCAAAATATGAGAACGTACCTTTGTCACTGGTCTTGCAGATGGGGCTTTTGAAGCTTCCCGATGTCGGGCAGATCGTCTTGCCCTTTGCCATACTTTTTGCTGCACTTTACACTTTTTGGTCGCTGGTGCGAAAGCAAGAGCTTGTGATCGTGCGTTCTGCTGGGCTTTCGGTCTGGCAATTCCTAACCCCCATTCTAGGCGTTGCCATGCTGGCGGGGGTTGTGCACATGACGGTTTTAAATCCTTTAAGTGCCATGCTTATTACGCGCTACCATGCCATGGAAATGGAATATTTAGGAAGCAAAGAAAACACCATCTCTGTGGGAGAGCAGGGGCTATGGCTAAGGCAAAAAACTGATGATGGCGGTGTTATTTTGCATGCGGACAAGGTGCGGATGCCACAATGGGAGCTATCAGGTGTGAGCGTCTTTTACTTTTCTAAAGAGGGGGCGTTCGTCAAAAGGCTTGATTCCAAAACAGCCTATCTGGAAGCGGGGCAGTGGGTGTTTAAAACCCCCACCGTCAATGGGGAGGGCGCAACGCCTTCGGTTAAGCCTATAGAAACCCTTGCTACCAGCCTAACGGTCAACGAAATTGAAGAAAGTTTTTCCACGGCTGAGCAAACCCCCTTCTGGTCCCTTCCAGGCTATATTAAGACCATGGAGGCCACGGGCTTTGATTCCCGAAAATTGCGCATCCATTTTCAAAGCCTTTTGGCGCAGCCTTTGCTTTTTGCGGCTATGGTGGTGCTGGCGGCCACAGTGTCTTTGCGGACGGGCCGCATGCAGGCGACAGAGCTTTTGATAGGGCTTGGGGCAGGCATAGGATTTTTGGTCTTTTTTATCACCAGTTTTTTGCAGGCTTTGGGGGCTTCTGACCAAATCCCTGTGGGCGTTGCCGCATGGTTTCCGCCCATTATAGCCATGGCGCTGGGGATTAGTGTCATTCTTACAACAGAGGATGGATGATTTGTATAAAAATCACCTTTGGGGCTTGAGGTCGTGGGGCAGTCGTGCGAAATCTGTACTGTTTTACTGTTAAAACCCCATTATTTTACAGAATGAATATTTGCAAATTTCCCGTTAACGGGCTGTAAAGACAGGGTTGATAAGATGTAGCAGGGGCAGGGTATGCCCAAAATATTTTGAGAGAGAACCATGGGATTTAAAAAATTGAAAATATCGTTGCTTGTTGTTGTGGCTTTGGCCTCTATGGGTCTGGCTGGTTGCTCAACCAGCAACAAAGGGGAAGCTGTTGTTGTGGGGGGGGAGCAAATCAGCGACCCGTTTGAAGGCACAAACCGCACCATTTTGTCTATCAACGAAGATATTGATAAAGCTGTGCTGGAGCCAGTGGCACGCGGCTATCGCTATGTTGCACCAAAGCCAGTGCGAAGCAGTGTTCGCAATTTTCTACGCAACTTGAAAAGCCCCGTCATTATGGGGAACGAGTTGTTGCAAGGCGACTTCACAGGCCTTGCCAATGCCACAGGCCGTTTGATTATCAACACGCTTCTTGGCGTTGGTGGTTTGTTTGATGTGGCAGACATGGGTGGCATTCCCTACCAGCCGGAAGACTTTGGCCAAACGCTTGCCACTTGGGGCGTTGGAAACGGCCCATACTTTGTTGTGCCGCTATTAGGCCCCTCGACCTTGCGTGATGGTACAGGACTGTTGGTTGACAGCTTCTTAGACCCCGTGCGTATTTACATGTTCAACAATGACCTTGAATGGCTGCACTACACACGTGTCGGCGTGGGTATTATTGACCAGCGCGAAGAACTTTTGGATGTTATTGATGATTTACGCCGCAACTCGTTTGACTACTATGCTGCGTTGCGCAGTGCGTATTATCAACGTCGTCAGGCATTGGTCAATGACATGGGGGCGGATTCGTCTGCCGCTGGCCCAGAAATACCAGACTACGACAACTAGGAAAAGGCCGCCGTCACAGTTTTGACAGGATTGGCCGCTAAACTTTTATTTGAAAAAGCCTGATGCTACACTAATAAGTAGCTCAGGCTTTTTCCTGAAGATTGATTGTTTAAGGAAAGAAGACATGAAAAACAAACGCACCCCTTTATACGCACTCCTGCTTTCGGCGGCTTGTGTTTTTGCAGCCTCTGCGGGGAGCGCGGCGGCTGACTTGCGCATAGCTGCGCAAAGCACGCCGATGCTGTACCAGGTAGCAGATGTGGCAGAAGATGTTGGTGCCAAAAACTTTATCTCCAGTATGGGTGAGCGCGGTATTAATTTCCTTGGCAATCAGGCCATGTCTGAATCTGCAAAAAAGGCCGAGTTTAAAAAGCTTTTGAATGACAGCTTTGATATGAACACCATCGCGCGTTTTTCTCTGGGTTCTTCTTGGAAGACCGCGACACCTGCGCAGCAAAAAGAATATCTTTCTTTGTTTAACGCCATGATCATCAAGGTTTATTCCAAGCGCTTCTCTGATTACAAAGGGCAGACATTCGAAGTAAAATCATCGCGTAAGCAAAACGACAAGGATTCAGTGGTCACGTCCTTTATCGTCCCCGATGATGGCGCAAAGGTTCAGGTGGACTGGCGCGTGCGCAACAAAGGCGGCAGCTATAAGGTAGTTGATATTGTTGTGGAAGGGGTCAGCATGTCCCAGACCCAGCGCGCAGATTTTGCAAGCGTTATCCAGCGCGGCGGCGGAAAAATAGAAGCGTTGCTGGAATATTTGCGCAAATAAGCCCGTCTTAAAAACGAATTTAAAAACCCGCCAGGCTTTGATGTCTTGCGGGTTTTTTAATGCAGATAAAAATCTCTAACGGAAAAAGCCAAAGCCTGCACCGCCGTCTTTAAGTTTTCCGCCTATTGTGGCCGCTCCGCCAGCAACATTTCGGACCATATTGTCCGCAGGGTCGCCATCTTGTGATCCGAAGGTGGCAAGGCCGTTGCGCAACCAGCGTGATACGACCTGATCGGGAATCATGTCCACCAGTTTGAAACACGGTAGAGCTATCAAATACACTATGATTGTATAGACAACGGTAAAGAAGAATTCATCAATGGTGCCACGCTTGTAGGCGACCTCCGTCACGCCTGGGGGCGCTGCTCCTTGCGGCGGGGCAAAGCAGTTGGTGGTGGAAGCGCCAGGCGTGTGACCAGACAGGTTGCTTAAGACCAGATAGAAAATCTGGTTTAAAACTTTAACCATAGATCCAAAGATAATAATCGCTCCAAGGAAGCTGATGATGATGACAATGGGCCTTAGGAAAATTTCGAGAATGTAGAAATAACCAGATTCGGCTGAATCCCCGGGCATGCCATCGCTGTCGATGCGCAAATGCGCCAAGGCCCACAAGGGCATCCCCACCATGGCTTCAAAAATACTTTTTACCCATGTCATGACGGCAAAGAAGAAATAAATAAAAGGAATCATAGGCAACACATAGAAAAGGATAAAACCCAGAATAAGCCCTATGGATGCGATGTTGATGAAAAAACCTGTGGCGGCCTGAAGCGCCGCGCCCAAGGACTTGTCAAACAGTCCTGCAAGCCCGCCCACAACACCCACGCCTGCCGCAATGCCGAAGCTGCGGATGGAGTGTTCAATCAGGCCGCGTCCCAGCGCGGACAATTGCGCCAGCGGGTGGATGTTTGTGTTTTTACACATATCAAATAAACCTTGCGTACCCATGACAAGGTTGATGGTGTCTATAATAATATTGCCTGTGTTTCCTGTGTTGTGGGATACGGGGTTGGCAAGGTAAAATGCCATAGTTTGGTCACTGGCCCAGTAACGAAATTGTTGATTGAGGACACGGACAACCTGCAAGTCCTCGGGCACTTCAAAATCCACAGGGGTTCCATCAGACAAAAAGGGTGTGTAAGTGTCCAAAAAGGGGACGTTCGTATCCTGCCGCTCTTTTTCTTTTTTCACCCACTCCATGGTAGAGGGCATCAGGCGTATCTGCGGTTCGTTAAAAATGGCTGAAGTTATGGCGCCGTTTTGTTCGGCCACTTTGTTAAACCAGATTCCCGCGCCGCCCCAGCCCAGCAAAGGCGCGTTCGGGTTGGCAAAACTGTTGGCAGCCGTGGGGCTGGAAGGCGGGTTTGTCTGCTGTGTTATGGCGTTGGCCAGTGTGGTTTTAAAACTGTTGTTCAAAGACATGACCACAAAAGTGCGAAGGCTTTGCCCTGTAATATTGGTCATGGGTGGAAAATCGTTATAGGGCGGAACGCGGCCATATTTTTCGGTAAAGCCTTGGCCAATCATGTCAAAGCGGTTTCCAAGATTGCACTGGAAGGCAGACCCGCTTGTGCCACTCCACATACAATCCACCATTTCAATATAGGCCTGCTGGATATAGGCCGCGCCTGGCTGTGCCTGATCGACAATGGGCAAAACCAGTTCCCCGCAATAAGGTTTAATGGCTCCTGTTTCATCCAGATATTTGACGGGGTCTTTTACGCCAAAACGGAATGAAACATTGCCGCCTTTCACATTGCTGACAATGGTGGAAAAGGCGGGCGCGCTGGAAAGCGGCGCGCTCTGTGCCGCAGTTTTACCATAGACAATATAGGGCTGGATATCACGCCCGTTGTGGCGTCCCTCCGCCCATGAACACATTTTGGCCAGCACCATAAAGGACGCGAAATTTGTAAAGTCTGGAATATTCGGTTCTGCTATCAGCTGGTTGGGGTTTCCAAGATAGGCGGATTTTGAAGTGCTATCAAAGGTAATCCACGCGTTGCTGGCCACGTTGGAGCCCAGCATGGCGGCATTCAGGACAAGATATTGCGCAAGGTTAATCCCTTGTGGTGTGGGCAGTAAAAGACCAAAGAACAAAACAACCCTGATGGCCGCCCATGATTTGTTAAAACGCTTGCCAAAAGGGATGCCGGATTCAGCTGTTTCAAGAACAACGGCAATGGCAAGGTATATAAGAATAATGGTTGCTATCAAAAGCATGCCAAAGGAATAAAATTGAAACAGCGCGTGCAGACCGCTGTGAAAGGGGGTTGTTCCCATGTCTTTGGAGTTAAAGATGTTGGGGATACCAAAGACCAGATCCAAAAGCCGAAACGCTATGTCGTCTTGCGTGTTGGGGTTGTTGAAAAAGGCACCAACCGTTGTGGGGCCAAGGCCAGGGCCATTATACGCAAAAGCCCGACCCGAAAACAACGCCAGCACAAGAAGAAAAATCTGCATAACCACCATGGCAATGCCCGTCAGGACAACGCCAAAGATGGCTATTTTATCAATGTTTTTTTTGTTAAAGGGGATATGGTTT
>CAUJHK010000039.1 GCA_963204715.1 Pseudomonadota bacterium
AGATGGTGATGCCTGGTGACAACGTGATGTTGTCAGTAAAACTGATTGCACCTGTGGCTATGGACCAGGGCCTACGCTTCGCTATCCGCGAAGGTGGCCGTACCGTTGGCGCAGGCGTCGTCGCGAAAATTTTGGATTAATTTCCATTTGAATCACAAAAAGGCCAGAATCGCGGTTCTGGCCTTTTTTACTGGCTTTTGTGCCCAGAGATTTTTCTGGTCAAAAGCTCCATCTTTGGGTAAATAGAAGGTCTTATATAGGGGTATAGCTCAGCTGGTAGAGCGTCGGTCTCCAAAACCGAAGGCCGTAGGTTCGAACCCTACTGCCCCTGCCACTTTCAAAGCCATTGTTGTTGACAGGTTTTACTCTTTAAATCCTTGCAAGGAAACTCAGAGGAACATGCCGCGCAGGCGTAATCAGAAAGCTGTTGTATGCTCTTTAAGGCAACTGTCGCACCTTTTATTTCCATACCTGTTTCGGCCTTTAGTTTCATCAAACCTCTGGAGAAAGTTTCAGGTTGCATGCCAAGGCGGGCGGCAATCAGAGTTTTGTCATAGGGCAGGTGAATTGTCAGTGGGCTTTGTGTGTTTTGGTTTATAAGTCTTAGCAAAAAACACCCAATGCGTTGCGGCGCATTTTGTATGGTGCGATGTTCTAGTTCCTGGTCTTTCCCACGCTTTTGTTGTGCCATCTCGCATAGCATGCCCAAGGCAAATTTGGGGTTGGTTTCCAACTGTGTTTTTAAAAGGGAAACAGGGATGGAGATAACCTCGGAGTGTTCAGCCGCCTCAGCGCTGTAGGGGTAAGCATTGTCGTTAAAGATAGAGTTTTCAGCAAAGATGTGACCAGCGGAAAGAATATCAATGACGGCCTGTGTGCCATCAAGCGTTTCACGAAAAAGTTTTATCCACCCAGACTTTATGAAGAAAAATCGAGAGGCCTTTTCTTCTTGCAAAAAGAGAATCTGGTTTTTTTCCAATAGCAAATTTTGCGACTGGCTTTCAATAGTACGAAAAAAATCAGAACCGCAGGATTGAAAAAGAGGTAGCTTGGTGATGTTATAATCCATGTGACCTTGTGGCTTTATTAGAAGTTTAAAAATAAAAGTGCAGTTTTTGACATAAAAATATACCAAATTGACGAAGGTCAAGGCATGTTCTTTATATAAATCCATAGTGGCGAAGTATAGTAAAAACTTATCATGCGGTTACAATAGCTTAATAAATTCAATGGATATTCTTGCTTCAATCGGTGGTTGCATTCATCAGGTGTCGTTAACATACGGCCTGCTGGGGAGTCTTTTTTTAGCTGGCCTTGTCGGAAGCGTGTCGCACTGCACACTTATGTGTGGGCCTTTTGTGATCTCGCAGGCAAGAGGTCTGTCGAGGCTACAAGACGTAATGCTGGTGCCCTATCATCTGGGAAGGATGACAACCTACGTTACCCTAGCGGTTTTGGTGTATAGCGTTTTAAATCTGGTTTTTTTATATTCTCCGCTAAAATCTATTATAGCCGCGCCAATGCTTTTCTTGGCGGGAATCATATTTTTGGTGAGCGCTTTTCCGAAAACCAAAGCTCTTTTTCCGTGGGTTGCAAATATTCGTTTTTATAAAATATCTGTTTTTTTGGAAAAAGCCTCTTCAAAATTATTTTCAAATCATGGACTATGGTCACGCTATGGTCTTGGGGTTTTGTTAGGCTTTATGCCGTGTGGTCTGGTGGTGGCGGCCTTGATGGCATCCGCTACGGCACCGACAGTGTGGCAGGCGGCCTTTTCTATGATGGCTTTTTCGGTGGGAACTGTTCCTGCGCTTGTGCTGGTTGCCATGGGCGCAGGCAGCCTGAAACATAGATACCCTGAATTTTCACTGCGGTTTTCGCAACTGGCAAAGATTATAAGCGCGCTTTGGCTCTTTGTTATTGCTGGTTCATTGGTTTTATAAAGAAGGAAGAAAAGAGAATGTCCTCATCACATGCAATACAACCAACGGTCTATAACGACGATGTCGTGCGGCTGTTTACGCTAGCCACTGTTTTTTGGGGGATCGTGGGTTTTCTGGTTGGTATTCTTATAGCAGCGCAACTGGCATTTCCTGATTTGAATATTGAGCCGTACCTAAACTTTGGCCGTTTACGCCCGTTGCACACATCGGCGGTTATTTTTGCTTTTGGCGGAAACGCACTTTTTGCGACAAGCTATTACGTGGTTCAACGCACCTGCGCTGTAAGGCTGTGGAATGACAAGCTCGCCATGTTCACGTTCTGGGGTTATCAGTTTTTCATTGTCATCGCTGCGTTGGGGTATGTGACAGGTGTTACACAAAGCAAGGAATACGCAGAGCCAGAATGGTATGCCGATATCTGGCTGACCATTGTCTGGGTATCGTATCTTCTTGTTTTCCTTATGACCTGCATCAAGCGTAAAGAGCCGCATTTGTATGTTGCAAACTGGTTCTATCTGGCCTTTATCCTCACTGTGGCCGTGCTGCATCTGGGCAATAATCTTTCCGTGCCCATTGGTTTGATGGATGCCAAAAGCTATTCTGTGTTCGCAGGCGTACAAAGTGCCATGATTCAATGGTGGTATGGGCACAACGCTGTGGGATTTTTTCTAACCGCAGGGTTTTTGGGCATGATGTATTATTTTGTTCCCAAGCAAGCCAATCGCCCCGTTTACTCGTATCGCTTGTCCATTGTCCATTTTTGGTCCCTGATTTTTATCTATATCTGGGCAGGGCCGCACCATTTGCATTACACCGCGCTGCCAGACTGGGCGCAGACGCTGGGCATGACTTTTTCCATCATGCTCTGGATGCCGTCATGGGGCGGGATGATCAACGGAGTGATGACCTTGTCTGGTGCGTGGCATAAATTGCGCGAAGACCCCATTTTGCAGTTTATGATTATTGCACTGGCCTTTTACGGGATGAGCACGTTTGAAGGCCCATTGATGTCCATCCGCGCAGTAAACTCCTTGTCCCACTACACGGACTGGACAATTGGGCACGTGCATTCTGGCGCGCTTGGCTGGGTAGGTTTTATAAGTTTTGGGGCTTTATATTATATGGTGCCACGTTTGTGGGGTAGGGAACGGCTTTATTCTAAAAAACTGGTCAGCATGCATCTTTGGATTGCGACCATCGGTATTGTTTTCTACATCGCCGCCATGTGGGTGTCTGGCATTATGCAGGGTTTGATGTGGAGGTCTTATGATTCCATGGGCTTTTTGGAATACTCGTTTGTTGAAACAGTTATGGCCATGAAACCATTTTACATTATTCGTATGTTGGGCGGTGTGCTTTACCTGACTGGCGCGCTGATTATGGTTTACAACTTCTGGCGTACCATTCGCGGAGATGTGAATCTCAAAGAACAAAATCAAAAAATTGAAGGAGTGGCCGCATGAGCTGGATGAAAAAACATGAAAGACTGGAACGTAATTCGCTCCTGCTTTTGGTCTGCATTATTGTGACAGTTCTTGTTGGCGGTATTGTTGAAATTATTCCTCTATTCCGCATGGAAACGGTCATTGAGCCTGTTAAAGGCGTACGCCCTTACACGCCGCTGGAGCTTGCGGGATACAACATCTATGTTCGCGAGGGCTGCTATAACTGCCACTCCCAACAAATTCGCCCATTGCGGGATGAGGTAGTGCGTTACGGGCATTATTCTTTGGCGGCAGAAAGCATGTATGACCACCCCTTCCAATGGGGGTCAAAAAGAACAGGGCCTGATTTGGCGCGTGTTGGCGGGCGTTACTCTGATGCATGGCACAGGGCACACTTGGTAGAGCCACGTGATCTTGTCCCTGAATCCATCATGCCATCCTACAGTTTCTTGTTGGCAACACCTTTGAAAACTTATGATTTGAATAAACACTTGAAGGCGCTTGCAACCGTCGGTGTTCCTTATAACGAGGAAATGATCAAGAATGCCGAAAAAGATGCTGTGCGTCAGGCGCTGGGTGAAGCCAGAACAGATATCTCAGGCCTTGAAGAGCGCTATGGTGGTAAAGTCAACGCCCGTGATTTTGACGGTCAGCCAGACATGGTTTCTGAAATGGATGCCCTGATTTCCTATTTACAGGTATTGGGGACAATGGTTGATTTTGAATCTGCTAAAAAAGTAGAGGGGGGCGTCCAGTGAAAGAGATATTTGCGAATGCAAGCATTGGTTTAATTGGCTTACTTTTTTTCTTTTCCTTCTTTTGTCTGATTGCCATTTGGACATTTCGTCCGGGCGCAAAGAAAGAGTATGAAAAAATGGCCCAAATTCCTCTTGAGGAGAATGAATAATGACGGATCACGACAATAAAAAAGATATTGATGCCTTAAGCGGCGTTGAAACAACGGGCCATGAATGGGATGGTTTGAAAGAGCTGAACAATCCTTTGCCGCGCTGGTGGGTGTGGGTCTTTTTGGTGTGCTGTATCTGGTCGGTCTGGTACTGGGTGGTGTATCCTGCATGGCCAGTGCTTAGCGGCGCGACCAAAGGCACGGGCGGTTATACCCAGTTTGTTGAGCTGGAAAAAAGCCAAAGAGAAATTGTTGAACGTCAGAAGGTATATCTGGATAAATTTCAAGGCGCGAGCTTTGATGAGATTTTAAAAAATCCTGAACTATATAGCTTTGCGACAGCGGGCGGTGCATCAGCTTTTAAAAGCAATTGTGCCACCTGCCATGGCACAGGGGCTGAAGGCGCGAAAGGTTATCCCAACTTGAATGATGATGACTGGCTTTGGGGTGGCAGCCTGACCGCTATTCAGCAGACCATCGAGTATGGTATTCGCTCAGAACATGAAGACACAAGGCTCTCGCAAATGCCTGCGTTTGGTCGTGAAAATCTTTTGAACAAAGCGGAAATCAATGCAGTGGTTGACTATGTTCTAACATTGTCGGGCGGTGATAGGAAATCAAGTTATGATCAAGGGAGTCAGGTATTTCAGGCACAATGTGATGCCTGCCACTGCGCGGAAGGAAAAGGTGGCCGTGCTGTGGGTGAC
>CAUJHK010000040.1 GCA_963204715.1 Pseudomonadota bacterium
GTTCTATTTCAAAATCACATTGTGTTGTTATCTTTATCAACCAAATCCGTATGAAAATTGGTGTGATGTTTGGATCGCCTGAAACAACAACGGGTGGGAATGCCTTGAAGTTTTATGCTTCTGTGCGTTTGGACATTCGCCGCATTGGTTCTATCAAGGATCGTGAAACCGTTGTGGGCAACCAGACACGCGTGAAGGTTGTAAAAAACAAAATGGCGCCTCCGTTCCGTCAGGTGGAGTTTGACATCATGTATGGTGAAGGTATTTCCAAAGTGGGTGAAATTGTTGATCTTGGCGTGACATCAGGCTTTGTTGAAAAATCGGGTGCATGGTTCTCGGCTGAAGGAGAACGTATTGGACAAGGGCGTGAAAATGCCAAGCAATATCTGCGGGACAATCCCGCCATGCTGGCCACGTTGGAAGGAAAAATCCGCTCCAATTCTGGTATTGTGTCTGAAGCCTTGTTGGTGGGGCCCGATGCACCTGATGCAGCAAACTCTGATGAGGCCCCTGAAGTTGAAGTTATGGATGGTGCTGACACAGAAGATGCACCTACGCCAAAAGCATCAAAGTCTAAAAAGGCTGCGAGCTAAAGTTTGAAATTAAAAGGTTTTAGTGCTTACACAAACTCTTTAAACCGAAAAACCTCCGCGGTGTCTCCTCTCGCGGTGGTTTTTAAATTTTAGATGGAGGAATAATAAAAGCTGGTTTGCTTTTTTGGTTTTTAAAAACAAACCACAGGTGAATGCAGATTATCACACATATAACGCCCTCTCTCTTCGGGGGAGGGCTGGGATGAGGGCTTTTATAAAAGCTTTCACCACAACGAACACGACGACCGCAACGGTTTAATAGAAAGACTCCGTGTTCTTCGTGCTTTCGTGGTAAAAAAAGCAGGCTCGGTTTTCAACGGGGTGACAACGTGGGCGGCTGGATTTCTGCGCTCGCTTCACTTGCCCGCAATGACGCGCGGAATCCTTCGCTTCTTCGCCCCTTCGCGTTTAACGTGCTTAAATGGCCATCCTTCCCGTTGCGCTCGTTGTGTCCGCCGTGGTTCAAAAAGCAAAAAAAGTGGACTTAGTCCACCAACATTAACTATTTAAGATAAAAATTGCGCGTTGCGTTAACTTTTACTCGCTGTCATTTCTAAGAACACGTTGTTTTTCACGGTTCCAGTCGCGCTCTTTAATCGTCTGGCGCTTGTCGTACTCTTTCTTGCCTTTGGCAAGCGCGATTTCAACCTTCGCCAAACCTTTGGCATTAAAATATATTTTGGTGGGAACAATCGTATAACCATCGCGGCTGACGGCACCGACCAGCTTGTCTATTTGCTTTTGCTTTAATAATAATTTGCGTGGGCGGCGCGGCGCGTGTTGTAAATGCGGCCCTGCTTGTTGGTATTCTGGGATATGGGCATTCCAAAGCCAAAGTTCGCCCTTCTTTTCCGCAATGTGGGATTCCTGCAGTCCACACTGGCCATGGCGTAATGATTTGACTTCCGTGCCCGTCAAAACAATGCCTGCTTCAGTTTTGTCTTCCAGAAAATACTCAAAATGCGCCTTGCGGTTGTCCGAGATAACGGCATCCGTGGATAAAAGGGCGGGTTTTTTGTCTTTCTTTTTGGCCATAGCCCATGGTTTTATCGCCAAGTGCTTGAGATAGGAAGATATATTTTACTATTTTTGCTGGTTTCGCGTGATTTATGCCACACGTTTGCCGTTTGCGTCTTGGGGTAGAAGCGCCGCAAATGCCAAAGCTTCCTCCACCGCCTTGCGCGCCGCCGTGCTGGCGGGGACAAGGGGCAGGCGCACAGAATCTGTGCCAAAGCCCAGCAAAGATGCCGCATATTTGACTGGCGCGGGTGAGGGTTCCATAAACAGTGCTTTGTGAAGAGGCGCCAGCAAATCCCGCGCTTTTGCCATGGCAACCATATCTGCCTTTTGCCAGGCTTCTTGCATTTGGGCACAAAGAGCTGGGGCGACATTGGAAGTAACAGAAATGCAGCCATGGCCGCCTTGCGCCAAAAAGGCGGTGGCTGTGTCATCATTGCCCGACAACTGGCAAAAAGAATCTCCCAGACGGTTTTTTAGCATGAGGGGGCGACCTAAATCTCCTGTTGCGTCTTTTACGCCGACAATGCGCGGAAGCTCTGCCAGCTTACACATAGTGTCTATAGTCATGTCCACAATGCAACGCCCCGGAATATTATAGAGGACGATAGGAATATTGGTGGCATCATGCAGGGCTTTATAATGTTGGTACAGCCCGTCTTGTGAGGGTTTGTTGTAGTAGGGGGTTACCACAAGCGCGGCGTCCGCGCCCGCATTTTGTGCGTGAAGGGTTAGGCTTATGGCCTCTTGCGTTGAGTTTGAGCCAGTCCCTGCAATAACAGGAACGCGCCCCGCGACAATTTTGATACATTTCTCAATCACGGCGTGATGTTCATCATGCGAGAGGGTCGGAGATTCTCCCGTCGTGCCGCAAGGGACAAGTCCGTGCGTGCCAGAGTCTATTTGCCATTCGACAAGCTTTTCATAGGCGTCATCATCCACACTGTTATTTTTAAAAGGAGTTATCAACGCGGTAATTGAGCCTTTAAACATTTTTCACTCGTCTAGGTCATGGGTTTGAGGGTATAGATAATAACATATTCCGTATTATAATGGCTGGCAAGGAGAGAGTCTATGACAACAGGCAGGATTGTTTTCTTTGGGCTTCTGGTGCTTTTGTCCACCTCTATGGCCTTGCGCTCTCCCTGTGCGCAACAAGGCCATAACTTTGCCCACAGCCAGAGTGATGTATCCCATGAATATTCATCCACCGCGCCAGCCAAAGAATGGCTACGTTACTACAAGGATGATGGAAGCACAGTTGGGTATAAGGCCATTATGGGGTTTATAAACGCGCATCCTGATTTTCCTGCAATGTCAGCTTTAAGGGCGCGGGCGGAAAAAGCCATGCCATCTTCCTTATCAGACAAGGATGTGTTGGCGTGGTTTTCAAAAAACCCGCCCGAAACCAGTTTTGGGATGAAGCTTTATGCTGATGCGCTTGTAAGGTCTGGTCAGGAGTCTTTGACGCGCCAGAAAATAAATGAATGGTGGGAACAGGCGCGCCTGACATCGGAAGATCAAGGAAAAGGCTGGGCGTATTTTAAGTCTGCTTTAACAACGCCTGCGAATATCGAGCGTTTGAGGATACTGGTTCATCGTGACCAATATACAAATGCCCGCAATCTCGCCAACGTGATGGGAGGGTCTTATGTTACTTTGGTTGCAGCACGCATTGCGCTTCGCTCGGGCAAAGGGAACGCGGATGCGCTCATTTCTCGCGTCCCATCTTCCTTACAAAATGATGAAGGGCTTTTGTATGACAGGCTGGTTTATAGCCGTAAAAAAGAAAACAATGCTGGCGCTGTAGAGATTTTGAACAGATCCCCATCATCAGAAAAAATGTACAGTTCTGAAAACTGGGGAAAAGAACGTGGCATTATCGCGCGGCGATATTTCGAACAAGGGCAGTATGCCAAGGCATACCAGATTTCTGCAAACCATAAAATAAAAGAGGGGACGGGCTTTTCATCAAACGAATGGATGGCGGGATGGCTTGCGTTGGAGTTTTTAAACAAGCCATGGGATTCCTTTAAACATTTTGAAAAGATGTATCATGGCGTGGAATCTCCTATCAGTCGATCCCGCGGGGCTTACTGGGCAGGGCTTGCCAGTAAAAAAATGAACCACCCAGAAGTGGCTGTAAAATGGTTTGAAGTGGGCGGAAAATTTCCCACAACATTTTATGGGCAACTATGTTTGGAAGAGATGGGCGTAGGGCCAAATATCTCGTCTAACAAGCCATCAGGAGGCGCATTAAAATCATCCGATCTGGCAAAGGCAGCCAGATGGCTTCGCAAGAACGGTTACAAAAATGAAGCGGGTTTGTTTTTAACAAAAATGATTGATGCTTCAAAAACATCCGTTGACTACGCATCCGTCGCTGAAGTGGCGAATGACATTTCGATGAAAAATTATGCCATTA
>CAUJHK010000041.1 GCA_963204715.1 Pseudomonadota bacterium
CACTCACCCATAGGAGCGCTCGCAACTTTAAGTTGAGCTGATGAGCTTCATCTGGATCTATTTGTAGGCTCGCTTGATGGTCAGCTGGTTTATAAGAAGATTGGTATTATAATATTTTCAAGCCTGCTTGATGTGGAACAATTTGCCGTGGATCTGGCGAGCATCATCAAGATGTCCCTCCCAGGTGATTTTTTGCAATGAGCGAAAATCTTGTCGCCATTTTAAAATCATCTGGTGATGGGGATAGCCTTTATGATGAGGCAGTCCGCAAAGCGGGGTTCGTCCCGTTGTTTGAGCCTATGTTGAAGATAGAATACATTCGTATGGAGCTTCCCGAAATAAAAGAGGATACATTGCTCATCTTTACGTCAGCCCATGGTGTTGAATCTTTTGTGAGGTGCCATGCGGCGCGCACGAATCCTGTTTGCACGGTGGGGGATGATACGGCGCAAGCCGCCAAATTGGCCAGGTTTGAAAACATTGTCAGTGCCAAAGGTGATGGGCATGCCTTATCGGAGCTTTTAATACAACGGCATGCACAAACACCCTTAATTTCACCCATTTATGTGCGTGCGACAGAAATTTCATATGATTTAGCATCAAATTTGTATGAAAAAGGCATTTTTTTGCAAGAAATTGTCGGATATCAGGCTCATAATGTTCAAAATCTGTCCATAAAGATGCTTCAGGCCCTTGATAAGGGAAAAATTAAGGCTGTTTTGTTGTTTTCTGCCCGCGGAGCGCAATGTTTTGCAGATTTGATCGAGCAGTATGGCCGCCAAAACCGCCTCAAAGCGGTTCAGGCCTTGTGTATCGCACCGTCTGTGCTAAAGTCTGTTTCCGTATTGCCTTTTAAAGACATCCAGATTGCCAAAAGCCCTGACCGCCATGGTATGATGGAACTAATTGAAAACATTTCCATAGCGTAAGGAGCCGCCATGAGCCTTGATGATGATAATGCCTTGAAAAATGCCTCGATGATAATCGAACGCTTTGGTGGTATTCGTCCCATGGCTGCAAAAGTGGGTGCGCCTGTGACGACCGTTCAAGGGTGGAAAAAACGTGATGTCATTCCAGGCTCCCGCCGCGATGATGTGGTAAAGGCTGCCAATGAAAACAGTATTGATATTTCGGATCTGATGAAAGAAGGTGCGCCTGCTTCGCAAATGCCGCCTATGCCTTCTATTTTTAAAACGCCATATGAAGAAAATAAACCAGAGCAAAAAACGCCTGAAAAAATTATCCCATTCGCCAATGATGCCAAAGATAAAGAGGGTGCCCGTATTTCGGTGGAGCCTTTGGTGCGTCATCAAAAGCCTGTTGGTTTAAGTGAGCCAAGCCATGAAGAGCTTATGGCTGCCATTGCAAAGGGACAAAAGAAAGCGGTTAGTGCCAGCCTATGGACAGCAGGCGTTTTTACGTTGTTGATAGCGGGCGCATCCTTCCTGGCCCTTGTGCCGACAGCCAAACAGGTTCGCCAGAATGATGCCAAAATTGCCGTCCTTGAGGGTAGGGTATTAGATATTGGTGAAAATGTTCAGGATATCAACAAAACCAGTGATTATTTTAAAGGCTTGATGCCTGATGCCATGCAAAAACGCATGGCAGACTTAAAGATGCAGGCTGATGATATTTCAAAGCGCGTTATAGCCGCAGATGCTGGCTCTTTGTCTGATCGTCTTTCTGTGCTGGAAGCCAAGCTGGATGGCATGGAAGGCGGGCAGGCCATCAAAGACCTTGTGGTGCGCGTGCGCGGCCTTGAAGCAACCTTTGCGGGCCAAACCCAATTAACCGCAAGCATCAACGAGCTTCGCACCATCGTGGACTCACTGGATGGACAGGTGAATACGCTGGATGGCCAACTGGCCGCTTTACAAAAAACACAAGGTAGTGCCCTTGGCCAGACCATTGAGGGCGTGTCGGGTAGTGATATGAAAGCGGCGGCTTTGCTGATAGCGTTCGCCCAGCTTCGGGAATCTCTCAACCGTAGCGAACCTTTTTCTGATGATATAGTTTTGCTGCAAAAGCTTGTGGGGCAGGATGATCCTCAGCTTCAAGAAGCGTTGACGCGCCTTGCGCCCGCTGCGCAAAAAGGCGGCGTTTTGACATCACAAGGTCTGTCTGAAGAGTTTAAGGGCCTTGCGGGTGATATTGTGTTTTCATCTTTAGGCGGGGAAGATGTGTCGATGACAGACAAGGCAAAAATTCGTCTGACACAAGCTCTTAACATCAAAAAGGATGGCGAACTTGTGGGCGGAACGCCCACGCAAAAAGCTGTTGCAAAGGCGCAAGCGCAGCTTGATTCAGGGGATGTAAAAGGCGCCATGGCAACGCTGCAAACCCTTGATGGTGACGCCGCGAGCAAGGCAGCGCCTTTTGTAGAACAGGCACGTGCGACAGTGCTGGCAGATCAAATTCAAACTATGCTCCGCCAGATGATTATCGGGAATGTCGGCGTCAACGCAGGCGCCAATGCCTCTGGAGCGCTTGAGAAGGTCAAAGCTGTTGCAGGCCAGGTGGGCAATGCGGTGACAGGGAGTGGGACTGTGGTCAAGGATGATGCATCAGGATTTTCCATTTTGCCCGCGCCATCAGGATTTAAAGGGTTTTCATCTGATGCGGCAGAGTGATAGGATAGCCCTCGATCAATGATGAGAGAGGTTGTCCCTTGCTTCGTGCCCTTTGGTTTTTTGCACAATTAGCAGTTGTTGTTTGCGCTGGCGTATGGATTGCCATGCAAAAGGGGTCTGTTGATCTTATCTGGAACAATTATTCTTTTTCCTTAAATCTTGGTCTGTTTCTTTTGTTTCTGACAGTATTCACTCTGGCGGTGGTTTTATTCTTCCGTTTGATAGGCATGGTTTTAAATGTGCCGGCCTCCATGACGCGCAGACGAAAAGAACGTAACAGGCAAAAAGGTTTTTCTGCGTTAACGCGCGGCTTTGTTGCCATAGCGGCGGGTGATTCCAAAAAGGCGAGTGCGCTTGCACGCGATGTGCGCTATTTATTGCCCCATGAAACAGGCCTGCCCTTGCTTTTAGAGGCGCAAGCCGCACGGCTACGGGGGGATGAACATGCCGCGCAAGCTTCCTTTGAGCAGCTATTGGGGGACAAGGATGCAGCATTCTTCGGAATTAGAGGGCTTGTAAAATCATCCCTTGATGCGGGCGATACGCAAAAAGCGCTTTCCTATGCCAGAACCGCGCTGGAACAAAACCCGAAGCAACCGTGGATATTAAAATCTGTATAT
>CAUJHK010000042.1 GCA_963204715.1 Pseudomonadota bacterium
AGTGCTGCCGAATTTTCTAGATCCGTTTTTTACCACAAAAAACAGGGATAAGCCTGCGGGACTGGGCTTGTCATCGGTGCATGGGACAGTATTGTCCTATGATGGCGCCATCATTGTAGAATCTGAAGTGGGGGTTGGGACAGCCGTGCATCTGTTTTTGCCACAATACATAAGAGATGAAAGCACGCTGTCAGAACTTGGCGATATGGCTGCATAGAATACCCCGTTGTTTTTTATGGATAAGCCTTTATCATAGGCGGGATGAAGCCAAAAACAACATTGTCAGATGCCAATTGGATATCGTGGCCGCAAACGCAGGCCGTGATGGAGGCTTTGATAAAGGACGGGCAAGAATCTGCTCTTTTTGTGGGCGGGTGTGTGCGCAATGCCTTGCTGGGCATAGATGTCACAGACATAGATATTGCCACCATTTATACACCCGACATTGTGAAGGAGAGGCTGTCCGCCAAAGGCATTAGGGCTGTTGATACGGGCATTGAGCACGGCACTATCACAGCGATTAAAGACAATAAGACATTTGAAATTACAACCCTTCGCAAGGATATAAAAACAGATGGCCGCCATGCGGTTGTTGCTTTTACGGATGACTGGGCGGTGGATGCGCACAGGCGAGATTTTACGATGAACGCCCTATTTGCAGATATAAACGGGCAAGTGTTTGACCCCACTGGGCGCGGGATTGATGATTTGAAAAAGAAGCGGGTGGTTTTTGTCGGTGATGCGCATGAACGTATCAAGGAAGACCTCCTTCGAATTTTACGTTTTTTCAGGTTTTACGGACTATATGGCGCAGGAGAGGCAGAGGAATCTGCACTTGCTGCCTGTAAAGAAAACGCACATGGCATAAAAAACCTTTCAAAAGAACGTATAGGCCAGGAGTTTTTTAAAATTCTGGCACTCAACAGGGCAGCAGATATTTTAACGCTTATGTTTTCTTGCGATGTCTTGAAGGATATGACGCAAACGTATAATAAGGCCAATATGCAGCTGTTGGTGGACAGGCAGCGCGGGTTTGATTGCGTCGATATTTACACAAGGGTTTTGCTGTTGACTGATTATAATGCCGAAGCTGGACAGGACTATATGGTATTTGCCAATAAAAATAAAATACACATGAAAAAAATTATGAAGGCGCACGCTTTTTTAAAGAATATGAACGCCAAGGAAATAAGAGCGAGCGTTTACTGGCATGGAAATGCGGCCACGCTGCAGGCCTATCTTCTAAAAACACTCTCATCAAAAGATTCTTTAAACCCGGAAGTGGTGGACGTGGCGCGTTATTGGCACGCGCCTGAATTCCCCGTCACGGGGGAAGATTTAATGGCGCAAGGCTATGTTCAAGGGCCAGAGCTTGGTGGCAAGCTTAAAGCCATGGAGTGCGCGTGGGTGGAAAATGATTTTGAAAGACTTGATTGAGGTGTTGTCGAGCGCAAAAATAAAAGCCCCGAACGTGGGGCTTTTGTATAATTGCACCTTGGAAATTAAGGGCCTTTAGGGAGCATTACTTCTCCGGTCACTATTTTTCCTACGCTTGCGCCTTCTGGAATTCTAACATATCTGCCAGCCAAACATGCGTCTCTTTGTGCTGCAACGCAATCTACGACGTCTTGTGGGTTGTGCTCAGGAAATTGTTTTGCCGCTCTTTCTAAAGCTTGTTCCAATATAGTTTTACTCATTTTTACCCCTATATCTAATTTTTGATTTTATAGGATTATTATAAATACTGATGATTGGCAACAACTTTTATTATTAATGTAATAAACTTTGTTTTTTACAAAGTTAAGGCCATTTTACGACAGGGGGCATGGACATGAGGATGGCTTCGGTGTTGCCGCCTGTCTTGAGGCCAAACTGCGTTCCGCGGTCGTAAAGCAGGTTAAACTCAACATAGCGGCCGCGGCGAATAAGCTGGTGTTCGCGCTGTTCCGCGCTCCAGTCTTTGTTCATATGGCGGGCGACAAGAGCGGGATAAATTTCGTTAAATGTGCGGCCAACGTCTTGGGTGAACGCAAAGTCTTTTTCCCAATTCCCCGTATCCAGATAATCATAAAAGATGCCCCCCACGCCGCGCGGCTCTCCACGGTGAGGCAAAAAGAAATACTCATCGCACCATGCTTTGAATTTTGGATGATATGTTTCATCGTGTGCATCACAGCAGCTTTTGAAAGCACTGTGAAAGTCTGCCGTGTCTTGATCATCGGGCGTCATTGGGGTTAAATCGGCCCCGCCGCCAAACCAGCTTTTGGAGGTCATCACCATGCGCGTGTTCATATGTACGGCAGGGACGAGGGGGGATTGCATATGCGCGACCAGCGAGATTCCCGCCGCCCAGAATTTGCCACCGCTTTCTTTTGCGCCATTCATATGTTCTGCAAACTGCGGGGCAAAAACACCCTCCACGCAGGATATGTTTACGCCCACCTTTTCAAACACGCGGCCACGCATAACGGACATTTCACCGCCGCCATTAAGAATGCTTCCTGAAATGTTCGGCGCACCCGAATCATCGCGCTTCCATGGTGTGCGAACAAAGCGGCCAGGGGCATCTTTGGCAAAGGTCGTTCCTGCCAGCTGGTCTTCCAGCTTTTCGAAAGATGCGCAAATCTGGTCGCGCAAGGAGGTGAACCAGTCAAATGCCAATGTTTTATTTTTATCATTTTTTATCATTGAGTTAATTCACTTTGTTTGATTAATACTTTAATTGTCTTAAGGCTTCCCCCAGCACCATGGAACAGGCATTCACAACATTCAAGGAGCGAACCTCTCCAAACATGGGGATGGTAATGCGCGAATCTTTGCAGGCGTCATGGACAAAAGGAGGGGCACCCGCGCTTTCCTGACCCGCGATGAGGATGTCACCTGCCTGAAATTTGAAATCAAGATAAGATTGGTCTGATTTAGTGGTGAGCAAAACCAGCCTTTTTCCCTTGGTATTGTCACGAAAATGATCCCAGCTTGTGTGGCGATTATAGGCGACATGTTGGATGTAATCCATGGCGGAACGGCGGATTTTTGCCTCGTCCCAGACAAAGCCACAAGGCTCTATAATCTCAAGTGGTAAGCCAAGGCAGGCACACAAACGCATGGCCGCACCCGTATTTTGGGGTATTTCCGGTTGGAAGAGGGCAAGCCCCAGCTCTTGGTTGATTATGGCCATGGCGCACTGTATGATGTTTTTTCTGCGGATGTCTACAAATCCTCTCTTGTTTTCAAAGGGTTTTTTGGGTATTCCGTTAGCGTGAATTCTTAAGTCCAAACCTCATTGCAGAACGGCAGAGATATATATGAGTATCGAAAACGCATCCCCAGACCATGGTCATCACGCGGCAGAGGGTGAAACCCGCCGTGACTTTCTTTTCCTGACAGCGGCGGCCTTTGGCGCAGTGGGGGCGGGCTCGGTTGCTTGGCCCTTTATTGACCAGATGAACCCTGCGGCAGACACTGTGGCCATGTCCACAACTGAAGTGAACTTGGCGCCGATTGAAGCGGGGCAGGCCATAACAGTAATGTGGCAAGGCAAGCCTGTCTTTATCCGTCGCCGCACACCCGAAGAAATTAAAGAAGCGGAAGACGCAGATTTAAGCACGCTGCGCGATCCTCAAACAGATGCATCACGGGTGCAAAAGCCTGAGTGGCTTATTCTGGTAGGTATTTGTACGCACCTTGGTTGCGTACCACAGGGGCAAAAAAGCACGGATGTGCGCGGTGACTTTGGTGGATGGTTCTGCCCATGCCATGGATCGCATTACGATACATCAGGGCGAATCCGCAAAGGGCCTGCGCCTAAAAACTTGGCTGTACCCAAGTATGTATTTTTGACAGACACAACCATCCGCATCGGATAATTCGGATAATTAAGACTTTTTATAAGGATAAGCATTATGGGTTCCAAAGAGCGTCAACAGTTTGATAATCCAGTGATTGAATGGGTGGACAGCCGTCTGCCTATTTTCACGATGATGCAAAAAGAATACGGCGTCTTCCCGACGCCCCGTAACTTCAACTATTTCTGGAACTTTGGCGCCATTGCCATGGTGATGTTGGTGACCATGATTGTCACGGGCATTACTCTGGCCATGCACTACAACCCCAGCACAGCAGGGGCGTTTGATTCTGTTGAGCGCATCATGCGTGATGTAAACCATGGATGGCTTATTCGTTATCTTCACATGAACGGCGCGTCGTTCTTCTTTATCGCTGTGTATATCCACATTTTCCGCGGATTATTCTATGGGTCTTACAAACAGCCGCGCGAGCTTTTGTGGATTCTCGGCATGGTCATTTTCTTGCTGATGATGGCCACAGGCTTTATGGGCTATGTTCTGCCGTGGGGACAAATGTCCTTTTGGGGGGCAACCGTTATCACCAACCTGTTTTCGGCCATTCCGCTAGTAGGGGACAGCATTGTGACACTTCTTTGGGGTGGCTTTTCGGTTGATAACCCAACATTGAACCGCTTCTTCGCGCTTCAGTATTTGTTGCCGTTTGTTATTTGTGCGGTTGTGTTCTTGCATGTCTGGGCGTTGCACGTGACGGGCTCAAACAACCCTTTGGGGATAGATGTGAAGTCCAGTCAGGACACATTGCCGTTCCATCCTTATTACACCATGAAGGATACGTTTGGCATTCTGGTGTTTTTGATTATATATGTGGCGTTCACTTTCTTTATGCCCAATTCTTTAGGACACCCTGATAACTACATTCCGGCCAACCCGCTGGTTACACCGCCGCACATTGTGCCTGAATGGTATTTTCTGCCGTTCTACGCCATGTTGCGCGCCATCACGTTTGACTTAAACCTGCATCTGGCGGTTGCGGGAGCAATAGGGGCTACCTTGGTTTATGACTTTTGCTGGTTGAAACAACCATCAAACATTTTAGGAGTTTTTCTTGGCAAAGTTAGGAGCTATTTAACGCTTGGTTTGCTAAGCAGTAAGCCTGTTGGTCTTACCTTCTTTATAGTGGTGGCAATTCTTGCGGGCTTGCCTGGTGCATTGCTGGCGTTTTTCAAGGACATGCCAGCGTTTCAGCCTGTCATTGATATGATTCCTTTCAAGTCTGTGGCTTTGATGCCCGCCAAGCTGGGCGGTGTGTTGGCTATGTTCGGCTCAATCGCTGTGTTGTTTGTTGTGCCGTTTATTGACAAGCACCCTGTCCGCAGCGCTATGTTTCGCCCATGGTATAAAAAAGGCGTTCTGGCATTGCTAGTGGTGTTTATCATCTTGGGAATCTGCGGGTCAAAGCCTGCTGAAGGATATTGGGTTCCTCTGGCGCAGGTTATGACGCTGGCTTATTTCGGCTTTTTCTTGGCGTTCTTGCCATGGCTGAACAATAATGAGCCTGTTGTAAGACTCCCGGGAAGCATTCACGAAGCTGTTTTGGCCAAAGCGGCAAAGGCAGTTGCTGTTCTATTGTTGGCGGGTTTGTTTGTGGGTGCGCCTGTTGTCGGTGCGCAAGCTCAAGAAGCCAAAGCGCCCGCGGCTGATGCTGTTGTTGTTGAAGATATGGCTGTGACGTCTGGAGATACGGGCGAAGTGAGAACACAGTCGATGGAGGTGGAGACCCCCGCAGAAAGCGCTGAACAAGCTGTTTCTGCTGCGCCAGACACCGAAAAAACACCTACAGCCCCCGAACCTGTTCACCATGAGGCGGCGTCCGCGCACCATGAAATGCCAAAACTTCCTGCCGTGGCCTGGTCCTTTGACGGGCCATTTGGTGTGTATGACCGCGCCTCCTTGCAGCGTGGCTTTCAGGTTTACAAACAGGTTTGCTCTGCTTGCCATTCCATGAACCGTGTGGCTTACCGTAACCTGTCGGCCCTTGGATATACAGAAGCGCAAATTAAAGCGGTTGCTTCGGAATATTCCATCACGGATGGGCCTGATGATGATGGCGAGATGTTTGAACGTCCTGGTCGCCCGAGCGATCATTTTAAAGCACCCTACAAAAACACCAATCAGGCAAAAGCTTCTAACAATGGCGCTCTTCCTCCTGACTTATCATTGATTGTAAAAGCGCGTACGGGCGGTGCCAACTATGTGTATGGCATTTTAACAGGATATGAAGATGCCCCTGCGGGTGTTGAGCTTGCCAATGGGCAGCACTGGAACAAATATATGTCTGGTAACAAAATAGCCATGCCTGCACCACTGGCAGAAGGCGCGGTGTCCTATGAAGACGGCACGCCGACAACGGTGGAGCAATATGCCAAAGATGTGACGCATTTTCTGGCATGGGCTTCAGAGCCTGAGATGGAAATTCGCAAACAAACAGGCGTCAAGGTTATCTTCTTCCTTGGCTTGTTTGCGCTGATTATGTACCGCGTGAAGCGCAAGATTTGGTCTAAAGTATACTGATATTAAGAATTTCTATATTTTTATGTGCTAATATTTTTACGGGTCAGGGCAGATTCACGTAATAAGGATTTCATGAAAGAACAACTCAGATTCAATCTGATGTCGGCTAAGGTTTTGCAGTTTTGTGCGGATATTTTTGCTGTTTTCGGGATATTCCTGTTTGCCTACATTTACTTCACACATTGGGGCAATAAGCCCATGGTGGCCATGATTGACCCTATGTTTGTGGTCAGTCTGTTTATTCCTTTTCTTCCAGCCGCATGCTTTGCGTTTGCAGCATCGAAAAAAAGACGTCAAATCAGGGCAATGCTTGAAGAAAACAGAAAGTAAGCCTAGAATCATCTTATGAAAGATGTTCAGACGGCTATTTTGAATTTTTGGTTTGAGGAAACGCAGTCCCCTCAATGGTTTCAGGTGAACCCAGACTTTGATGTGCAAGTAAAAAGCCGTTTTCTGGAAAACTATGAGGCTGCAGTGCTAGGCATCTATGATGACTGGAAAAACTCATCCGATGGATGTCTTGCGCTTTGTCTTTTGCTGGATCAGTTTCCGCGCAATATGTTTAGAGGCACGGCAAAAGCCTTTGCCACAGATTCTCGTGCCTTGGTGGTTTCAAAATTTGCCATAGCCAAGGGTTTTGATCAGGTGCTCACACCTATTAAAAAAAGATTTTTATATTTGCCGTTCGAGCATAGCGAAAACCTGAATGACCAAAGAAGATGCGTTGAGCTTTTTGAAGCCATGAAAAAAGATGATCCTTTAGGGCATGACTACGCCTTAAGGCATTTAAAGGTTATTGAAAGATTCGGACGCTTTCCTCATCGCAACGTCATGTTGTCGCGCATGAGCACACCTGAAGAACAAGACTACCTTGTTCAAAATCCTGCTGGCTACTAACACCCGACATATCTCATAAGGAGATCACGCTATTATACCTTCTCTTGTACTCTTGAATATTATTGCTGGCGTTTGCTTGCTTTTGTGGGGCGTTACCTTGTTAAGGCTAGGCGTAACACGCGGCTTTGGCGCGGAGCTTCGAAAGTTTTTGGGTATATGTGCTAGCAGCCGCATTAAAGCTTTTTTTGCAGGACTCGGGATTACAGCGCTGCTTCAAAGTTCTATGGCAACTACGCTTATTGTCACAGGGTTTGCGGGGCAGGGGATGGTCAATACCACCACAGGCATTGCTATTATTCTGGGTGCAGATGTTGGAACAACACTGGTGGCGCAACTCTTCTCGATGGATATGTCCAAAGTCATGCCCGTCTTTATGGTTGTGGGGTATTTTTTATATTCTATCCAGCGCAACGGTAAATTTAAAAATTTGGGGCGAATTTTAATTGGTCTTGCGCTTATGGTATTGGCGTTGGGTTTAATCAAACTGGGGTCTGCTCCGCTCAAGCAATCTGAAGTTCTGCCCCTTGTTTTAAAACCGTTGGATGAAGACCCGTTCTTTGCTGTTCTGCTCGTGGCGTTGTTTACGTGGATTGCGCACTCATCGCTGGCTATTATTTTGCTACTTATGTCGCTGGTGGCAAGCGGCATTCTACCCTTAAAGCTTGCCCTGTATATGGTTTTAGGAGCCAATCTTGGTGGTACAATAGCACCCCTTATTGCCACATTACGGGATAACCCGGGCGCAATGCGCATTCCGCTAGGCAATATGATTATCCGCATGGTGGGCGTTTTGGCAATTATACCATTCGTAGAGTTTCTGATGCCTTATTTGTCTAAATTAAATGCAAACCATGCGCGCCAGATTGTTGATTTTCATACGGCGTTTAACATTGCCCTTGCGCTCGTCTTTTTGCCTCTCACAGGCATTTTAAACAAGTTGATGATCAAGGCTTTGCCAGACAGGCCGATGACTGATGATATGGGCGCGGCCAAATATCTAAACGACAAGGATTTAGACACACCTTCTGTGGCTTTGGCTTCTGCCGCGCGTGAAACCTTGCGCATGGGCGATATTTTGCAAAAAATGCTCGAAGACACGCTTCTGGTTTTAAAGACGAATGATGAAAAGCTTTTGGAATTGATTAAAAAGGAAGATAACGCCGTCGATAAAATTTACTACAACATAAAAAACTATATGGCTCGATTAAGTCAGGAGTTTATGGACAAAAAAGAGGCGCAAAAATACATCCAGATTTTGACATTTTCAACCAATCTTGAACATGTGGGGGATGTGATTGACAAAAACCTTATGCCTCTGGCGCAAAAGAAAATTAAAAACCAGGTAGAGTTTTCTGAAGCCGGGTTTTTAGAAATCCAGCAAATGCACAAACTTGTTGTTGAAAGTCTTCAGCTTTCACAGTCATTGTTTATTTCCAATGATAATGAATCCGCCCGCAGACTGGTGGAAGGCAAGGAAACAATCCGAAAGGCCGAGATTGATGGCATGGCGGCGCATATTGAAAGGTTGCGCAGTGGAAATCCGCAGACAATTGCGAGCAGTTCCCTCCACCTTGATATCATTCGTGATTACAGACGCATAAACACATATGTTTGCACAGTCGCTTTCCCTATCTTGGAAGAAAGTGGGGAGATACACGCCACGCGCCTTCGTCCCTCAAAATCAAAGAAAGACAAAGAAGTTCAAGATGAAAACCTTCAAATCAATTCTTAAAGCAAATGGTGTTACCTCAACGCTGGCAGGTGATTTGTCTGTACACACGCCCATAGATGGCAGCTTGATTGCAAAGGTGCGGATGGTCAGCGCATCCTCTGTCCCTGCTACCGTCCAAAAATCAACAAAGGCTTTTGAGGAATGGAAAGAGGTGCCTGCGCCAGTGCGCGGCGAACTTGTGAGGATTTTGGGAGAAGAGCTTCGCGAAGCCAAGGAAAATCTCGCCCAGCTTGTTACGTTGGAGGCAGGTAAAATTTTGTCCGAAGGGCGCGGCGAAGTACAGGAGATGATAGACATCTGTGACTACGCGGTGGGGCTTTCGCGCCAGCTGTTTGGCCTAACCATAGCGTCTGAACGCGCTGGTCACCATATGCGCGAAACATGGCATCCTCTGGGCCCTGTGGCTGTTATTACGGCTTTTAATTTTCCCGTGGCTGTGTGGGCGTGGAATGCGGCCATTGCATTGATATGCGGCGATAGCGTGGTTTGGAAGCCGTCAGAAAAGACCCCGTTGACCGCGCTCGCCTGTCAGAAAATTTTTGAAAAAGCCGTCAAACGTTTTAAAAAGGCGGGGCATGTGTGCCCAGATTATCTATGCCAGGTGGTTATAGGGGATGCCAGTGTTGGGAGTGCTTTGGCACAAAGCCGAAATATTCCACTGGTCAGTGCAACGGGTAGCACGCGCATGGGCAGGGCGGTGGCCATGAGTGTTTCTGAACGGTTGGGGAAATCCTTGCTGGAGCTGGGCGGAAATAATGCGATGATTGTAACACCCAGTGCAGATATGGATATGGTCGTGCGTGCCATTTTGTTTGGCGCTGTGGGGACAGCGGGGCAGCGCTGTACCAGTCTTCGCAGGCTTATCGTACATAAAAGTGTAAAACCAAAATTGTTGTCTGCTTTGAAAAAGGCCTATGGCTCTGTTCGCGTTGGTAACCCTCTGGATGCCAAAACACTCGTCGGGCCTTTGATTGATGAAGCTTCTTATAATTCTATGATGACAGCGTTGTCAGAAGCAAAGGCCGCAGGTGGAAAGATTCTTGTGGGTGGCGTACGCAAAAAATCCAAAGGCGGTTTTTACGTTGAGCCAGCGATCGTGAAAATGAACGCGCAAACCGAGATTGTAAAGCATGAAACATTTGCCCCAATTTTGTATGTGATGACATACGCCTCTTTTGAAGACGCAGTCTTTATGAACAACGATGTGCCTCAAGGCTTATCTTCATGTATTTTTACAACCGATGTTCGCGAGGCTGAAAAGTTTTTATCCTCTGTGGGCAGTGACTGCGGCATTGCCAATGTGAACATAGGGCCTAGCGGGGCGGAGATTGGCGGTGCTTTTGGCGGTGAAAAAGATACTGGTGGCGGACGTGAAAGCGGGTCAGATTCATGGAAGTCATACATGCGAAGACAGACCCAGACGGTCAACTATTCTTCAAAACTTCCTTTGGCGCAGGGCGTTGTTTTTGACGTCTAGGGTGTGATATTAATCATTGCTTAATAAATTTTATGGTAATATTTGAGATGGTCTGTTGGGAGTTTCCCAAAGGTCTTTTGCGGCTTCTATGCTAGGGAAAATATCCAAGCGTTTGAATCAAAAGAAATAAAATTTTATAAAAACATTTGTTTGCGAAATTTTTATACCTGTGACTATAATTTTATATACCAGACATTATAACCTTTAACCGAAAGGATATTGAGAATGCACACAAGTTCTGCGCGTCTTGAAGCTTTAAATGCAAGACACTCCGCTATAGCCAGCAAAATAGAACAAGAGCAGTCAAGACCAGGGAGCAGTGATTATCTGTTGCGTTTGTTAAAACAGCAGAAGCTGCATTTAAAAGAGCAGATTGAGGGTATTGTAGAATAAGATTTTTGTCACATGACAATAAAGAAACGGCCCCTTGAAAAAAGGAGCCGTTTTTAATTTTTTAAAGGGGGTAGGGTTAACCGTTATCCTTGTTTCCGCCCATATTGGACATGAAGTTGGAGAAATCAAATCCGCTGAAGATTCCTTCGCGAGATGATTTTTCAGAGGCTTCATTGTCCGCGTTTTGTTGTGCGGTCTGGCTTGCGGCAGCGGCGCGTTCGGCTTTAACGGCGGCAGGATCTTTGCCTTGTGCGCGCAAGCCTTTTTCAGATGATTTTTCAAGTTCTGCATAGGTGCATAGGCCAAGTTCCGCAGGGTTGCGTGGCTTTATGGTAGAGCTTGATGGGTGTGTTCTATCGCGCACAGATTGAATGGTTGGCTTGGTTGTGCCCACCAGTTTTGTAATTTGCGCATCCGAAATTTCGGGGTGATGCTTGATAATCCATGCAATCGCATCAGGCTTGTCAGAGCGTTTGGATACAGGTGTGTATTTTGGGCCTTTTGCGCGGACTTTAACGGCTGGCAGGTCTGTTCTGGAACGCAGCATCTTCATACGGTACGTCGAATCTGCCTTGGCTTTCTCCAGCTCTTCAGGGGCTAGCTCGTTATTCTTCAAAGGGTCGCGTCCAACAATGCCGCGCCCCACTTCTTCGTCGGCAAGGGCTTGAATTTCTATGGAGTGAAGGCCCGTAAAATCAGCAATCTGCTCAAAATCAAGGGCTGTGTTGTCAATAAACCATACGGCGGTCGCTTTTGGCATCAAAAGCTTGGGTGCATCTTGTGGCTTGCTCATCATTGTTCTCCATCGTTATGAACATGGGTTTTCTGTGTCAAAACGCCCCATCCGTTTCAACTTTTTTGACATCAACAATGTCGGGGATAGGGGCGACTATAGCCGCCGCTTTTAAAATTGCAAGGAATTTTGTCTGTGGGACGGTTTTTCTTGGCGTAAACCCTTTGTTTTGATAGAATTTTAGCATGTTTGACGAAGATATTGATGCACGCAAAAAAGGGCCAAAAACCAAGGATTTGGAAAAGCTCTCTCTGGAAGAGCTGGCGGACTATGTTGAGGCACTGAAAGCCGAGATTGGGCGTACACAAGCCGAAATTGCCAGAAAAAAGGCGCATGCGGCGGCTGCTTCGTCGTCATTTTTTAAAACATAATATGAAACATATACAAGCGGCTTGCGCCTTGATAGATGAAAAGGTAGTGTATGCGCTTGTGTTTTAAACGAATTGGAAAGGCCTGATGTCATGGAAGAAATAGAGCAAAGATTAAAAGAATCGACACAAGCCTGCATTAAAAGTTTCGAAAACTGGGTGAAAGAAAATAAAAGCCTAGAAGCGCGTGAAGATCTGATGGAAACCATGCACGAAGTGCGCAAGGTTGTTGCACGTGTGGAAATTGAAATTGCGATTTCTGAACGTGATCGTCTTGGCTCGCGCCCCATTCCAATCCCGCCACACCGCTCTTCCATGAAGCAGCAGGCAGGCGAAAATGAAGGCATGGATGAAGAGGCTTTTGACATGGGTGGGCAGCCCCCGCGCGCACCACAAGGTGGTGGCGGACGCCGCAATCACCAGCAAGGGCGTGGCCGCAGGCCCATGCACGGCCAAGGACGCTCAGGCGGCGGTAGCGGGAATGCTGATAACGCAGGCAACACAAACACTGACAACAACCAGTAGTTTTTAAATCCATTCAAGAAAAGCACGAAGTCTTACATTTTTCAGGCTTCGTGTTTTTTAATGAGGTTTTTCCCCTGTGCCCATCTCTGTGCCGCCCAATGCATCAGACAGCCTGTGCTGCGCTGAACCTGGGGGCAGGGGCTTTTGCTGTGATTCATGCGGCACCCAGCCCGACATAAAAATAATTTCAAAGGAGGCACGTATGCGCCCATCAGATTCCGCATATTTTTGGGCGTAAATTTCTCCCGCGCGTAAAAACAATGATTTTGCCGTAAAGCTTTTCTTGCGCGCAAGGATGGCATTTCCTTCACCCATGTGACGAAGGTCTTTCATCAAATCAAAGATAGTGTTGTATGTGACAGCGATGATATCAGAATCTATCACGGGCAATGCAAAGCCCGCGCGCTGTAACAGCGCGCCAATCTGCTGTTTGTCAGCAAAAGGCGCTACACGCGGCGTAACACCGCCAGAAAGCTCAAGCTCAGCTTGCGTCAAGCAATCCCGCAATTCATAGAGTGTTTCCCCGCCCAGCATGGCCGATAAAAACAAGCCGTCAGGTTTTAACGCGTTTTTAATTTGCAAAAGACAGCCCGGTAAATCATTCACGGTGTGAAGTTCAAGCGCGCTTGTGACCAAATCAATCGACATTGGCTTAAGGGGCAAAAACTCAAAATGGCACAAGACATTGGCTTTAGAAGAGAAGGTGTGACTTATCACCAAAGGTTTGTTGCCACCAATCACATAGTCTTTGCCGCGCGCGCCTATTCGAACACAGCTTGAAAAATCACGCTTTATCAATGACAGGCGATCCGTGATTTGATCAATCACCCAATCAAACAAAAAATAGGGTGACTTTGAGGGGGCATTAAATGTCCGCGATTGCTGGCGGACGAGCTGGGTGTCATCAAAGATCCGTATCATCAGTTTTAGTCCCTGCCAAATTTACTATCAAAGCTGCTGATAGATTTTGACATGGATGTGGTACGAAGGCCAATGGGAACAGATTTTATATCCGCCAGTTTTTTTGCAAAGCTGGTGGTGGGTGTCAAATCACTGTTTTTACCTATGGTGGCCATCATGGCGTAGCCAGCCACTTTCATAAAGCTGTCATGGTTGTCCCAGTATAGCATTTTCCAAAGATTATAGAGCGGCGTGAATTTTGTTGCGCCGTGTGTGCGCCCCGCTTTCATCCACCCAAAGGCTCCTGCGGTGGATACGGCAAAGGGGTAAATGCGTTGTGGCGTCAGGCCAATATGGGAGAAATAGCTCTCCCCCATGCGTGATACGCAATCAATAGGCACTTCAAACTTTTCGGCAATATATTTGCGGGCTAGCTCAAAGTTTGTGATGTCTTTTGGCAAGGGCATGCTGGGGCACGTCAAAACATAGCCGTTGCCTTTATAGCGTTGCGGAACGGGCAGGTAATCTTCAAAAATGCCCGCCATCACTTCACCGTTGATGCGGCGTGTGAGGGGAAGTATGACGGCGGTGTTTTGTGATTTGTCTTCTTGTAAAATAAATTCCATTTCACGAGAGGCAAGGCCCGTGACGCTCCCTTTGTTTTGCCCTTCATCCACAAAGACAGAGTGCGCGGTGCGGATTTGCCCTGCTGTGCCGCGTATGGGCTTAAAGCGCACATCATGTTGCGCCAACTTATCTACAATTTCCTTTAATCGTGTGACCTGCTCTGGCTCTTCGGTTTTTAAAACAAGGGGGCATTCCGCCCATGCTTCATAGGGAAGTTCCAGCTTTTCGTACAAAGCAAGAATTTGCATCTCTAGCCTGCTGGTGGGGATAAGTCCAACGCCAATGGCATTTAAAATGCGCTGCGCATCCACCTCAACAATCCGCCCCTGCGCGGAAAAGCCTGACATCTCGCTCAGGATGAATTTAGGAATCATCGTGCTTTCAGATTCCAGGACTTTTAAAAATTTGGTTTGAATGCGCTCATCAATATGGTCTGGCGCGGGGTAAAAACCTGGGCCTTCTTCAATGCTCGTTCCAGGCATAACTTTTAAACCCAGATAATCTTTTGCAAAATTGAAGACTGATTTTGAATCCCCCTCCACAACCGTCTCGAACGCCTCATAAGGAAGCGAGATGGCTTCCGACATGTGGCCAGACCATCGTTTGCCATCAATATTGGGGCCGTTGCGCGGCACGGCGTTGACAAGCCCGCGCGGTAACCCGTCATGGATGAATATGTTCAATTTTGTGCCGTCCACAACGCGATAGGGCAGAATTTCTACAATTTCTTGATCTCTGCAGACAACGTCTTGAATGCGCCCTTCAATCTCATCACGCATGGCGGTCACGTGGATAGATTTGCGGGCGGTTCTTGATGGTTTTCTTTCAAGAATATGCAGTGATTTTTTTTCGCCTACCTTTTTAGCCAGCGTGATAAAGCTCGTGGGTGGGTTGCCCATCAGTTTTCCATCTTCATCAAAAAGCTTAAACTTTTTATCAAAGCGGGCTTTGACAATTTGCGGATCCCAGTGGGGGGCAGAATACACCAGCCGTGCATCAAATGATTTTATCAGGCGGCGCATGTCCCGCTCGCTGTAAAAAGCATATTCCTTATGCAGTTCTTCGTCCCAATATTCACGGTCATCTTTGCGAAGCAAAAACTCATACGCCCATTTGTAAGGGAGTCTGAACAGCCGTGTTTGTGGAAATCGGGGCGGCAGCTCTTCCAGATAAAACCCACGATGTGAAGCTTCTTCACGCGGGCGCGCTTTTTCGGAATATTGAATCAAAAGCTCTGGTTCTGATAGACCAAATACACCATCGGCAGAAGATGATGGCTCATCAGGCATTTCAAGCAAAACATAAGAGCTTTCTGGCAGCGAAAAATCACGGATAAACAAAAGGCCATCTGGTTTTAACAGCTTGAAATGGTTTTCAATGATCTCTTCCACAATTCTCTCATTGCACAGCGTGTGGGAGTAAACCTCATGCAAAATGAAAGAGTTGATAATGGCATCGACTGAGTTTTCGGGGACAACGCTGCTGCCCACATCGCCACACACAAATTCAAGATTCTGAAGCTGGTATAAATCACGGGCATGGCGGATAAGGTTTTTGTCATTATCAACACCGATAAAATTATAATCAGGGTTCATGACGGCCATGGCAAAAATCATGGAGCCATCAGAACAGCCCATGTCCACAATTTTGGAGCCAGGGGCAAGCACAAGGTGCGCCATGGTAAACCATGCCTTGCGGATGACAGCTTCAGGGACGGAGTGCAACAAAGCGTTGTATTCGGCTATGGCTTCTTCAGGTGTTTTTGTCGGAATCGAGGGGGGGCGTTTTGGCGGCTGACCATCGTCAGACCCGCTAATCATTTTGAGTTGGTTCTTTAATGTCCTCGTCTGGCCCATGCGCACCCTAATTGACGTAGTGGGGTCAGCAGTTTTCGATATTTTCTATCGTTATGTTATATATCCGCCGATGGTGGAATGATTACAGAAAGGATTGCAAAAAGTAAAGAAAAATCTTGAGTAGGGCCGCTTGTGCGGTTTTGAAATATGTATTAATTTCAATGCATTATGACGCTTTATTTATTGCAATATTTAATAGATTCCGTCCTGCCTCCCCGCTGTCCCATAACGGGTGAAATGGTCGATTCGCAAGGTATGCTGTCCGCGCAAAGCTGGAAAGACCTGTCCTTTATTACATCACCCTATTGTTATGCCTGCGGCTTCCCGTTTGAGTTTTCTATAGATGAGGGGGCTGAAAATTTATGCGCGGGGTGTCTTGCCCAAAGGCCACGTTACGATAAGGCACGGTCGGCTTTGACTTATAACGAGCAGAGCCGAAATTTAATTCTGGGCTTTAAAAGCGGCGACCAGACACAATTTGTGGTTGCCATGGTGCCATGGCTTTTTCAGGCGGGGGCAGAATATTGGGGAGAGGCGGACGTTATCATGCCAGTCCCTTTGCACAGATGGCGGCTTTTGCGCAGGCGCTATAACCAGTCTGGCTTGATGGGCAGTGCGTTGTCAAAGCGCGTGGGTGTGGCGTTTGTACCAGATGGTTTGGTGCGCCAGCGTCCCACCAAGGTTCAAGGACATTTAAACGCCTCTCAGCGTCACAAAAATGTTGCGGCGGCCTTTGCCATTCACCCCAAACGTCTTGGAGATGTGGCGGGAAAAAAGATTGTGCTGGTGGATGATGTTTACACGACAGGTTCTACCGTGGAGGAATGCACACGCGCCCTAAAAGAGGCGGGGGCGGCCAAGGTGTTTGTGTTGACACTCGCGCGCGTGGTCAAGCCCAGACGGCTTTAAACCCCGCCCCCTGACACAATGCGTCCATCATCCATGTGCGGGTTTAATCCTTGATTCATGACAAAGTTTTTAAGGACTGGGATGGTGTTGAGGCCTTTTAAACCAAGCCTGCGCAATTCTGCGACAAAGGATAAATTGTTACCCACCGCACGGTTTAATCCATCAATGCCAATGACGTGTGATTTTATATCAACCCTGCGCCGTGCCTCATACCGCTCCAAAACAAGTGGTGCGCCTATGTCCTCACCAAGGCGTGCGGCATCAATTAAGGTTTCTGCCAATGTGGCAACATCGCGAAGTGATAGATTTAATCCTTGCGCCCCTATGGGGCTTAGAACGTGGATGGCCTCTGCGGCGATGGCGGCGCGGTTGCCTGTTATTTTGTCTGCACTGAGCAATATCAAAGGCCAGCTTTCAGGGGGGGACGCCAATGTGATGATGCCCAAAAGCCCGTGACTGCGGTCTTGAATGGCACGCTCAAAATCTTGACGTTTCATGGATAAAAATGCTTTGGCATCTTCATTCTTCTCTGCCCAGACAACGCTGCATTGATCGCCCTTCATAGGCACAAATGTAAAGGGCCCGCCAGAACGATGAAACTCAGTTGAGGTGTTGTTGTGTGGCTTTGAATGGGAGATCAGGCAGGTGAGGGCAGTTTGGCCGTAATCATGGCGCTTAATGTCAATCCCCGCGCTGTCGCGCACAACAGAATTTCGTCCATCAGTACCAATGATAATTTTTCCTGTGATAGTACGGCCATCATCCAGCGTTGCAAAAACCTGCTGTCCTTTTACGTCATATGCCTTCAACTTTGATTCATCCAAGACGACAATATTTTTTGTCTTTAAAACCTCAAGTGTTAAAATATTTTTTAAAATGGCGTTGGGTATGTTGAATCCGAACTGGTCTTCGTTTATCTCGCTTGCGCGGAATTCAACGGGCATTAAATCTTTGCCATGGCCGCTATCATCGACAATGCGCATGGTTTGAAGCGGAGTGGATATTTTGTCTAAATCCAAGGTCTGTATGGCGGCTTTTAGAACGTTGATGGATGAGTTTAAAAGTGCCACCGTGCGCCCCGATGGTTTGATGTCAGAAATGGCTTTTAAAGGGGCAGGGTCAATTAACCCCACCTGAAAGCCAGCCTTTGCCAGCAACAAAGACAGCGTAAGTCCTGCATGGCCTGCACCCGATACAATAATATCTACATCTTGCTCTTTTGTTTTCATGGTAAAATCCTATATGATTATCCAATCTTTTAGCAAAGGAAATAAAATGGCTACTATTCAGATATATACAACCCAGACATGCCCGTATTGCGTGCGTGCGAAAAACCTTCTTAACAAAAAGGATGCAGACTTTACCGAAATTGACGTGACGGGGGATGATGCCGCGCGTGAATCTTTGCTCAAAAAAAGCAATGGCATGCGTACCGTGCCGCAAATTTTTATCAATGATAAACATATTGGCGGGTATGACAATCTTGCTGAACTGGAACAAAAGGGTGAACTGGATGCCCTTTTGGCATCATGATTATGAAGGTTGCGCTGATACAAACCAATGCAAAACCGTCGATTGAAGATAATCTGCGGGAGGTTTCCGCAATGATACGCAGTGCGGCGGGCGAGGAGGCGAGTTTTATTCTAACCCCTGAAAATACATGCCGCATGCGCGCCAGCGTGGAAGACAAGCTTGCAGCGTCTTTTGAAGAAAAAGATCATCCTGTCATTGCACATTATGCCGCGCTGTCAAAAGAATTGGGCATTTATCTTCTGATAGGCTCTATATCATCCATCCGTTTGGGCAATGGTAAGCTTGCAAACCGTTCCTTTTTGTTTGGCAACGGCGGAGAAATTATCGCGACCTATGACAAAATTCACATGTTCGATGTGGATTTGCCCAATGGTGAAAAATACCGCGAGAGTGATACTAATCAAGGCGGAGATACCATGGTTGTGGCGAATATGGATGGCGTTAAAATAGGCATGTCCATTTGTTATGATGTGCGTTTTCCGCATCTTTACCGCGCTATGGCCAAGATGGGGGCAAAAATCCTCACCATCCCTGCAGCCTTTACTGTGCCGACGGGCAAGGCACATTGGGAGGTTTTGCTCCGTGCCCGCGCCATTGAAAACGGCGCTTTTGTGCTGGCCCCTGCACAAGTGGGCACCCATGACGGCGGTAGGGCGACCTATGGTCATTCCATGATTATATCGCCATGGGGACAAATTATGGCTGAAATTCAAGGGGATAGCGTGGGATATGTCTGTGTAGAGCTTGACCTAAGCGATGTGGATAAGGCACGTGCAGCCATTCCGTCTTTGACTCATGACCGTCCCATAAAAGGTTAACGAAAAGCTGGAATATTAACTTTTTTGACGTTATAATGGGGCATGGCTGATTTATTGAGCGTAGGACGGCAGGCCTTTCAAGGCATTTCATCCCGATATGGTCGTATCGGGCTCTCAGCCAATTCCCGCCAACAGGTTGAAAGCTTTTTTAACAATGCAACGGCCTTGTTCAACCAGTTATATGCCAGCACAGAAAATCAGGAATTGAACAACAAGACCCAAATTTTGGCTTTGCGCTCGAAGCATAAAGGAATTGTTTCCGAGAACATTACGGGTACAGCCGCGTCAACAACCACTGGAACTCAGGTTGATACTCAGGCATAATGCCTTCCCATGACAGACATTCAAAACATCTTTATCGGGGCGGAAACGGGCAATCCTGATTTTCGCCAGACATTCTCACTAAAATATGCAAACCGTCACGGACTGATTGCGGGGGCAACGGGAACGGGTAAAACCATCACGTTGCAAACCATGGCCGAAGGCTTTTCGAACGCGGGCGTGCCTGTGTTGATGGCGGATGTGAAGGGTGATTTGTCGGGGCTGTGCCAGCCTTCTGCGGGTGAGGATTTTATCAAAAAGCGTAATGATTTGATTGGGAATAAAGATTTTGCGCCGCAGGCTTTCCCTGTGACATTTTGGGATTTGTACGGGGAAAAGGGCCACCCCGTTCGCACTACCATATCCGAAATCGGGCCAGTGCTGTTGGCGCGGATGTTGGAATTGAACGATACGCAAGAGGGTGTTTTAAATATTGCCTTTAAGCATGCCGATGAAGAAGGTCTTTTGTTGATGGACCTAAAAGATCTTCGTGCGCTTTTGAATTTAATGCATGAAGAAGCGGCAGAGATTTCCAAAGACTATGGTCAGGTCAGCAAGGCGTCTATCGCCACCATTCAGCGCGCTTTGTTAAGACTGGAAGAGCAGGGCGGGGATAAATTCTTTGCAGAGCCTGCACTCAACCTTTCTGATTTAATGCGCACCGATATTGACGGCAAAGGCTATGTGAATATTCTGGCAGCGGACAAACTTATGAACGCCCCGCGTTTGTAC
>CAUJHK010000043.1 GCA_963204715.1 Pseudomonadota bacterium
TTTTGGTCTGCGCCAGAACATCCGCCATTTTGACGATAAAGCCACGCCCTGATTCTGATGCCACAATCATCCGCACATCAGGATTATAAAGTTCCATATCCACAATATCGGCATCATTGGGCAAATCCACCATCAAACGCAGTGGTTCACCAAAGCCACGCCCTGGTGGCAATTTATCACCGCCAATAGTGTAGAAAACGCCGTTTGACCCGAAAACCAGAATTTTATCATTGGTCATGGCTTCAAAGACAAAGCCTTCACGGTCGCCGTCTTTATATTTCAATTCTTTTTTATCAACGCCATGCCCCTTCATCGCGCGAATCCATCCTTTAGAAGAACAGATCACGGTGATGGGTTCTTTTTCCATCAAGGCTTCTTCAAGGTTTTCAATCGCCATCGGCGTGGGCACTTTGCCCACCATGGTACGGCGTTTGCCAAGCGGCGTTGCTTTGCCGAACAATGTTTGAATGTTGGCGATTTGTTTTTTGATTGCCGTCCATTGACGCGCTTCGGATTTAATCAGTTTTTCAAGCTCATCACGTTCTTTTTCAAGCTTATCAAACTCGCGGCGGATTTCGATTTCTTCGAGCTTGGCCAGAGAGCGCAAGCGGATGTTCAACACAGCTTCTGCCTGCACTTCAGTGAGGCCAAATTTTTTCATGAGCGCTGGTTTTGGCTCATCCGATGCGCGGATGATTTTGATGACCTCATCAATGTTCAAATAAACAATGAGATAGCCCGCCAAAACCTCAAGCCTGTGAAGCACTTTTTCAAGGCGGTGCGAGGAGCGGCGGATAAGCACTTCTTGTTGATGGTTGAGCCACGCCTGCATTACATCTTTGATGCCCATGACTTTAGGGACAAGGCCACCATCCAGCACGTTCATATTCATGGAAAAACGTGTTTCCAAATCTGAATTTCTAAATAACGCTTCCATCAAAAGCTCAGGCTCTACATTGCGTGATTTTGGAACCAAGACAACGCGCACATCTTCGGTGGATTCATCACGCACATCATCGAGCATCGGAATTTTTTTGTTGTTGATGAGGTCGGCGATGCGTTCAATGAGTTTTGATTTTTGCACCTGATAGGGAATTTCGGTGATAACGATTTGGTAAGAGCCGCCCTTGGCCTCTTCTTTTTCCCAGCGCGCACGAAGGCGGAAACTGCCCCGCCCTGTGCGGTAGGATTCCATGATGCTTTCTTTGGATTCCACCAAAATGCCTCCCGTCGGGAAATCTGGCCCAGGGATAAAACGCACAAGGTCTTTGTCCGTGACATCACCCTCGAGCATCGCGAGCATGGCCTCACATAAATCAGCCACGTTAAAGGGCGGGATGTTGGTCGCCATGCCCACCGCAATGCCTGATGATCCATTGGCAAGCAGGTTTGGAAAACCACCAGGGAGGACAATTGGCTCATTCTCAGAGCCATCGTAGGTTGCGCGGAAATTTACAGCATCTTCGTCAATGCCCTCTAACATCAGGGCGGCAACGGCCGTCATCCGCGCTTCGGTGTATCGCATCGCGGCGGCGTTATCGCCATCTATGTTCCCGAAGTTTCCTTGCCCATCCACCAGCGGATAACGCACCGAGAAATCTTGCGCGAGCCGCACCAGCGCATCATAGACGGACGAATCCCCATGCGGGTGATATTTACCAATAACATCGCCCACTACCCGCGCAGATTTTTTAGGCGGTGTTGTGGGGTTTAATTGTAATTGATACATCGCGTATAAAAGGCGACGGTGGACGGGCTTCATACCGTCCCGCACATCGGGAAGCGAGCGCGATGTGATGGTGGAAAGAGCATATGACAAATAGCGTTCCGAAAGGATTTTGTTAATCCCCTCATCCACAATTTTGGATTCAAATGCGGCTGGTTTTGTCGGTGTCTTTTTGGCCATTATGCTATTAAAACTTCTTCTTTTTCGTTCATGGCATATTTGGCATAGCGAGCCTCGAAACGCAAGCGCGCCTCTGGAATCCCCTTTGTATGATGTGCAAAAGCCCAATGTTCCAGAAAATGGCCCGTCATTTTAAGGCCTTTGAGAATTTCGGCATCATCCAAGGGCCCGCCATTGGGTTTTAAAAAGGCCGGTAATTCCAAGAGTTTGTCTTTATATGGCTCGCCCGCCTCATAACTCACAGCGCGGCCAGATTTTGGGGAAACATAAGCAAGGGTTTGGAAATCACCACCGCCAGCGCAGCGTTTTAAATCCATCCCGAACCCCAATTCTTTTAAAAAGGCGATTTCCCAATAGATATAGGCCGCCGCCCAGATATCATCATTCATCATGCCCGTTAAGGTTTTAAACCCATGAAACAGCCCCGCATGGCCTTCGCGTTCAGGCAGCGCAGAATCGCATAGCGCGCAGGCCGAAAGCAACGCCCCCAGTTTCAGGGAATCATCCAAAATGCCGTGCGGCAGGCCGCCTTCTGGTTCAAGGGACAATGTTCCGAGCTGCCCTTCCACGCGGCTGTGCCATTCCGCACCAACCAATGAGCCAAGTTCGAGCATCGCCCGCTTTTTGGAGGATTGGGCGCCGTGCAAATACCCCGCATGGCGGCCATGGTTTTCGGTGAGCAAGGACACGACCGCCCCGCCCTCGCCATGCGCCCTGACCGATAACACAAAGCCTTGATCCCGCCATTGTTCCATGCCATTAGGAATACCTGAAATAACAGCCAAAGAAAAGGAACGCCGCATGCTTCCCCCCATTCCATTTTATATGATCCGCCATGGAGAGAGCATTGCCAACGTTGAACAATATGCCAGCGGTCATGTGGATGCCCCCTTAACCGAACGCGGCATTGCGCAGGCCTATGCCGCACAAAAAGTGGTGGAGGCATTGGTTTTGAAACCGAAAATTATTATCCATAGTCATCTTCAGCGCGCCCGCAATACGGCCTACATTTTAAATGAAAACCTGAAGCTGGAGATGATTGAAGACCCCGAAATTGCAGAACAACATTATGGTGACTGGGAAGGGCAGCCCTGGGAAATCACCCGCCAGCCCACGCGTGATGGCGTCGACCCACCCAACGGGGAGCGGCACGTGGATTTTTACCAGCGTGTCAAAAATGCGATTTCAAAATTCACGCAAAAAAACGACACACCCGTTTTGATAGTCTGTCATGGTGGGGTTTTTCGCGCGCTTGGAGCGCTTTACGGGGAGAGGATACACGGTATTGAAAACTGCTCTTTGCACCATTTTGAACCAACGCAAGATATCACCGCAGGTTCATTTCCGTGGAAGATAAACAAGTTTTAGATTATGATCTGTTCTATATTATGTCAATGTTTTTCTAAAAATTTCAAGAGCTTGATGTGTTTGCGCAACGTCATGAACACGGAATATACGCACGCCATGGGCATAGGACGCCAAAACCGCGGCCAAAGATCCACCCAGACGGTCTTGCGGCGGGGTATGCGGGCATATCCCTTCAATAAAACGCTTGCGGGAGGCACCAAGAAGCACAGACGCGCCAAGATTCAAGAACTTATCCATGTTTTTCAGTATGTTAAAATTATCTTCCAAGGTTTTGCCAAACCCTATTCCAGGGTCAAGAATGATGCGGTTTTGCACCACGCCTGTCGCAAGGCACACCTCCATGCGGCCTTGAAGATAATCCCGCACCTCCCCCACCACATCTTCATAGACTGGGGAAGATTGCATGGTTTCTGGTGTGCCCTTCATGTGCATTAAACACACATAAACATCCGCGCCAGCGACAACAGCCGTGGACTGCGCGTCATGCGTTAAGGCCGACACATCATTGACCATCCCCGCCCCCGCGGCAATGGCCGCCCGCATGGTGGCGGCGTTGCGCGTATCCACCGACAACAGCACGCCGCAATCTTTTAGGCCTTCCAGAACGGGGATGACCCTGTCCTGCTCCTCCTGCGGGCTGACGACATCTGCGCCGGGGCGCGTGGACTCCCCTCCAATATCCAGAATTTTTGCCCCTTCATCACGGAGCTTTAGAGCGTGCTCTATCGCGGCTTGCGTGCTTAAAAACTTTCCGCCATCAGAAAAACTGTCGGGTGTGACATTCACAATCCCCATCAAAATGGGTTCATCACCATTTAATATAAGGTCATTCTTCATCCCATGCCCCTTCAACAGGCTGAGCGTTTTGGTCGGTAGGAATGACGGAAACCAGATCTTTTAAACTTCTTCGGCTTTGCGGATGTTTCCAGTCATCCATAATATCCGTCATAGGGAGCAAGACAAAGGCGCGAGAATCCATGCGTGGATGGGGGAGAATCAAATCAGGCTCATCATTGATAACCTCATCGTTGTAGGCAATCAAATCCAGATCCAGCAGGCGCGGCGCGTTTTTTACCGTGCGCACGCGGCCAAACTCTTCTTCTATCTTAAGCAAGGTTTGGAGCAGCTCATGGGGTGACTTGTCAGTCTTCACCGCCGCGACGGCGTTGTGATACCACGGCTGAGATTCATCATAAGGCACGGGGGCGGTTTTCCACACGCGTGATATCTGGACAGGCCACACACCGCGTTCTGCCATAGTTTTTAAGGCCGCATAAAGCGTTTGTGATGGCGTGCCATACTCGCTTGGTAAATTTGCCCCCAGCGCCACTATAATCATCGATGCCCCCATATAAAAAAAGCCTGAAGCAAGGTCAGGCATTCTTTATAATCTTTTTTATAAAATTTCTACCATGTCCGAACGTCGCCTGAATCCATATGAACGAAGTTGCTTTTGGAGTAATAGCCAACACCACCAGCCTTTAGGGCAATGGCGAGGTTTCGGATTTCTTTTGTTTCAAAGCCTGGGAGGCGTAAATCAATCGCCTGCCCTGTCATGTGGAGCGAGTTTTTGGCCACGCCTTCACTTTGAGAGCGCAAGGATTTGTTTGTTTTGGGGCAACGATAGCCCGACAAGACTTCATAGGGCTCAGACTGGCGTGTCATTTGATGCACATTGTAAATGATATCTATAACGCGAGGGTCTATGGGAAACAATTCATTCGACCTGAAATCCCGCAACACGACATTGATTCTATCAAACGCATCGGGAAGATATTTATCTCCCACGCGATAAACGCCCGAAAAAATCTCACCCGTGTGGGAGTTGCGAAAAGATATGCGGCGCGCGCCTGAAAAAGCTTCATCTTTTTGGGAGAGCATAGCCGCAGACGCAGGAACAGCAGAAGCAACAGCCGCGCCACCCGCAACAAGCGCGCCAAAACCTATAAAGGCACGACGTGTTAAACCAGCATTTGAAGAGTTACGATTAAAAATCATTTTTGGATAAGACCTCTAAGATTGGAACGCAAGACATGATCTCTTGCAAGAGGAAGAAGTTTTAGCAAATTGGAACGTTTTGGCAAACATAAAAAACGTGTAAAGCCATTATACGCTTTTTGAGCAGAGGCATCAAGGCTTTCAAACTAAAGAGAAATTTCTGATATTTCAATATGTTCTGGAATGTGGATGGAATTTGATTTTTGGAGCATTCCGAACAGCTTTTGATCTTGTCCATACACATCGCGCCCGTATATGAGTCGCCCATCTGCATCCAGCCAGAGAGTCTGATACATGATGTAAACGGGCAGCGGATGTTCATTTTTAACATCTCTCATACGGCCAGAAGAAATTATTTTTTCCATCCCTTTCCAGTCCCATCCTTCATTTTGACTTAAAATAAAATCCGCCAGCTTTTCAGGCTGTGATACGCGGATGCAGCCCGAACTTAACGCGCGATCATTTTTATCAAACATTTCCCTATGGTTGGTATCATGCAGGTAAATATTAAACGGGTTTTCCATGATAACGCGCACCTTTCCCAAAGGGTTATCATCCCCAGGATTCTGCACCATTCTTAAGTTCGACATGCCCTTATGCGTAACCTTTGTCCAGTCCACGGTTGTGGGGTCTACGGTTTCGCCGTTGTAAACTATCTTGATGCCACGCTTTGTTAATATTTCTGGGTCTTGTTGAAGGGCGGGCAAAAAGTCTTCTTTTTTAATGGTGGGGGGCACTGTCCAATTCGGGTTAAAGCGCACGCCCGTAATGTCTGTTTTAAAGCTATAGGTTGGCCGCGCGGTTTTGCCAATAATGACGGGCATCTCCAGTTTCACCTCCCCGCCATCCACAGCCCATAGGCTGGCCGATGGAATGTTGACCAGAATATAACGGTCTGGCCTTCCGTCATCAATCCAGCGAAGGCGTTCCATGTTCGCGACAATCTGGGCGATTTTATCCGCGCGCTTCATGTTTATAATCTCCAGCGTGCGCCCTGAGATAACCCCGTCTGTTTCCACGCCATCGGCTTTTTGAAGTTTCATAACCTCAATAGCCAAAGCTTCATCGTATATTTGTGGATTGCCCTTAGGCGGCAATACACCCAGACGTGCCCTGATATCTGGCACTTTGGGGTTTGATTTTTGAGGCCTTATAGCGCCAGAAATTTTTATGGGTTTAAAACCTGAATCATCTGGCAGCGCGCTGAGTGCGACCAGTTCCCGCCGTAACGCCTGATAGAGCTTTCCCTTGGGCTCAATGGCGCGAAGCACCGCCACAGGATCCGCCGTCTTATCCAGAATGGCCAAGACATCTTGCGCCTTCATCGGCGCACGCCAGTAACGCATCTTTTTCTCTTCTCCGTTCCCGCCGCGCATGCCTGTCATATCATGCACATAATGCAGAACGGAATCTGTTAAAAGAATATCGGCTTTTTGTGTTGAGAGCGTTGTCTTTTCCGACAAAAGCGCCTCTATCTTTGAAATGTTATAGGTTTGCGGATTAAGGCCATGCGACCAAGACTGCTGCAAAATTTTGAGCGTTGTATCAAGACGCGGCTGAAACGCCCCTGCGCCGCGCACCCAGAACAGCCTGCTGCCACGCCCTTCATAGAAGGCCCTTACATCATCTGGATTATTTAGCGCGGCGTCAGAAAAAACAGTATCAGGCGATGCGCTTGGCTGCGACAAAACAGGCTGAACCAAAAACACACCTAT
>CAUJHK010000044.1 GCA_963204715.1 Pseudomonadota bacterium
AAAGGCTGTGCATGGCGCAGGGCATATTGGTGGAATCTTCATTCCAATAAAGCAGGTCAAAGGGGAATGGCTCCCGCCCCATGAGGTAGTTGTTGATGACAAAAGACCATATCATGTCATTTGCGCGCAGCATGGCGAAGGTTTTTTGCAAATGGTTTCCGCTTAAAACGCCTTTCTCCTTCATGTCGCGTTCCATGGATTCAATTTGCTTTTTGTCTGTGAACAGTTTGAGTTCACCCGCATTTTCAAAATCTATCAACGTCGTCAGGAAGGTTATGGAGGCAATGGGGCTCTCCATCTTTTTGGCTTTGAGCCATGCAAGCGTTATGGTCAAGAGCGTGCCGCCAATGCAATAGGCCATGACGTTGGTTTTGGCCACGCCTGTTGATTTGGAGATGTGAGCCAGAGGCTCTAACACGCCTTGCGTCATATAGTCATCAAAGCCTTTGTCGGCATAGCTTCCATCAGGGTTCACCCATGAAATCATAAAAACGGTATGACCTTGATCCACCATCCACTTGGCCAGCGAGTTGTCAGGGCGCATATCAAGGATGTAATATTTGTTGATCCACGGTGACACAATAAGGACAGGTGTTTTGTGAACGGTGGGCGTTGTGGGGGCGTATTGAATGAGCTGCACCAGATCATTTTGAAACACGACCGAGCCTTTGGTGGCGGCAATGTTTTTTCCCAAAATAAAATCATTGTCATTTGTGGTGCTGATTTTTAATTCACCATGGCCACGTTCCATATCACCAATAAGATTTTCAAGACCTTTGACCAGATTCTCGCCGCCTGTGCGTACTGTTTCACGCAAGACATCAGGATTGGTCATGACAAAGTTGGTGGGGGACATGGCGTTGGCAACCTGCCGCGTGTAAAATTCCACCTGTTCCTTGGTTTCTTTGTCTATGCCTTGCGTGGATTCCACAACATCGTGCATCCACGACGAGGTCATGAGGTAGGATTGCTTGATAAAGTCAAAGAGGAGATTTTCGCTCCATTCCGGAGAATGAAAGCGCCTGTCACCCGCGAGGGGTTTATACAAATCTTCTTGGGTTTCGCCTGATAATTTTTGCACGGCGTTTTGCCACAGATTGACCCAGTGCTGAAAGTAAGCAAATTGCAGTTCGGCCAGTTTGCGGGGGTTTGACACCAAAACGGCCATAAAGGTGGACAGGCGTTCTTGCATAACCAGAAACGGCTCTAAAGATTTGAAAGCATCTTCCTTGCCCTTTTGTTCAATGTAGGATTGCAAAAGGGGGAGTGTGCGCTCTGCCGCCTGGGAAAGCGCGCGACCTAAGGCTATCGGGTCAATCGCGGGGCGCGGCTGGTGCGCCTGTGGCTCACCAGAGGTTGTGCCGCCGTCAGAAATACCGAGTTGTTTGTGTGCCTTTTGTGAGGGCATGAAGCGCGCCTTTTGATGTATTTTGGAAAATGAAAACCGAAGCCGTGAACGACTGTGCCCCAGCCCCTTGCAAAAATCAATCCACAGTCATTTTGTTGGGGAAGCGGGCGCATGTATCCTTGCATGGTGGGGGTTTTTTCGACAGGATGGGGCAAGTTTAGAATTATTGGTGCTAGAGGTGTTTCCCTTGTCTGTATTTACAAAAAAGTTGTTTTTGGTGTTGGCGATTATGTCGGGCGTTCTGGCTGTTTCGGCCTGTTCCAGCAATGATGTGTTTAAAAAGTCAGACATTGAAGTGCGCAACGCGGCACAAAACGACATTACAAACGGCGCGCCCATGGGAGATGACCCTATGAGCGTTGCGAATGCAGCCAGCATATCCTCCAACGGATCTGTCGAGATTTATGATGTGGATGGCAGCGGCATGAGCGCTTCTGTGGCTTCCGTACAGCCAGACTACATTGGTATTCCCAGCGCATCAGACCCACGGGTGATTGTTTATCCCGTTGATGGGGAGGCAGGGGCATATCCATCTCCCGTGCCATCGGCCATGGGCGGGTATATGCCTATGAACAATGCAAGCCTTTCCCCCAGCCCTTCTACTATGTGGGATGATGAGCCTATGAGTGTCGAAAATGGTATTTTATCTCCGCGCGTTGGGCCAAACATATCAAGCGTTTACTTCGGGTATGGTTCTGCCAAGCTGAACGCTGAAAACAAGCGCGCAATGACAAGCATTGCAGAAACGGCAAAATTTGCCCCGGTTGACCGCGTGAGTGTGGAAGGATATGCCAGCCGCCGCGCGCAAACCCAAGACCCTATCAAAGCCAAAATTCTGAACTTGAAAGAATCTATGAATCGCGCGCAGACAGTCTCGCAAAGCCTGATTGAAAATGGCGTGCCAGTGGAAAAGATTAAAACCACAGCGTGGGGGGACACAAAACCTGCGGGCGGCGGCGAAGCGCAAAACCGCCGTGTGGACATTGTGACGGGTTTTGGCGGCCAATAGCGGATTTTAAAACCCATGAAACCTGATTTGAAGATTGGCATTGTTGGCCTTGGCACTGTGGGCGCAGGGCTTGTAAGGCTTTTGCAGACTCATGGGGGCAAGATTGAGAGCCGCGCTGGGCGCAAAATTAACATTGTCGCGGTGCATGCGAAAAACAAAGCAAAGAACCGCGGGGTTGACCTGTCTGCCTATGAATGGGTGGATGACCCTTTGAGCCTTGCCCACCGTCCTGACATTGATGTTGTGGTGGAGCTTGTGGGCGGGGATGAAGGTATTGCCAAACAGCTGGTTGAAAGAGCGCTGTCATCAAAAAAACATGTGGTAACAGCCAATAAATCATTACTCTCCAAACATGGTATGGCCTTGGCCAGAGCTGCGGAAGAGGCGGGTGTTGATTTGCGCTATGAGGCTGCCGTTGCAGGCGGCATACCCATCATCAAATCAATCCGCGAAGGGTTTGCGGGCAATGATATATCAGTCGTCTATGGCATTTTGAACGGCACCTGCAATTATATCCTGACCGAAATGCGCGAAACGGGGCGCGACTTTGCCGATGTTTTAAAAGAAGCGCAGGAAAAAGGATATGCGGAAGCTGACCCTACGTTTGATGTGGACGGGATTGACGCCGCACACAAACTTTCCATTCTTTGCGCACTGGCGTTCGGTGCGCAAATTGCGTTTGATGCCATTGATGTCAGTGGTATCCGCACCATAACATCCAAAGATATTCAGTTTGCAGATGAACTTGGGTATCGCATTAAGCTTGTGGGGATTGGCAAAAGCAATGGCGGCGTTATTGAGCAAAGCCTTGAGCCATGCCTTGTGCCCATATCTTCTGCCCTTGGAAATGTCGAAGGTGTATTTAACGCGGTGTGCGTGGAGGGTGACTTTATAGACCGTTCCATGCTGGAAGGCCGCGGAGCAGGCGCGGGCCCAACAGCCAGTGCGGTTGTCGCCGACATTATAGACATCGCGCGCGGATATTCTTCCCCCGTTCTGGGCGTGCCAGCCAAAGATTTAAAACCTAACAAGCCTATGCCAGACAAAGACATTATATCAGAGCAATATCTGCATTTGGTTGTGCGTGACCAGCCCGGCGTGATTGCAGATGTCACCGCCATTTTGCGCGACCACGCCATCTCCATTGAAAGCATGTTGCAAAGGGGGCGTGACCCCGGGCAACCCGTGTCTGTGGTGATTATGACGCATGACTGTAGCCGCGCAGATATTCGCGCCGCCGCCGCCAAAATTGGCGCTTTGGGGAGCATTGTGGCCAAGCCCACAATTTTACGCGTCCTACCCTTGTAAATAAATCTTATGCAAAACTAGCGCGATAAGGCTTTTAACCCTAGAAGCGCGGCTTTTGGTTGGGTACAGTCATAGTTTGCGCGATTCTTTTGGGTATGGGTATGGATGCGTCTTTAAAGACCAGTGATGAAGTTTTTGAAACCAAAGCGTATTTGAATGTCACAAAGTCATTCAAAAGCGCCCGCTGGGTTTTGCCCAAGACGGATGAAGATTCTGTGGCGCGGATGATGCAGGTGCATGGCCTGCCAGAATTTATTGCCCGCATGTTGTGCCTGCGTGGTGTGGGCGTGGACAGTGTGAGTGCCTTTTTAAACCCGACCTTAAAAAACAGTTTCCCCGATCCGTTTTCGTTTCAGGGTATGAAAGAGTTTGCACAAGACACCGCCCAAAAAATTATGCGCGGTGAAAAATTTGGTGTGCTGGCGGATTTTGACGTTGATGGATCTACCTCTGGCGCGATTTTGATAAAGTTTTTCCGTCACTGCGGCGTGGAGCCTGCCGTGTATATTCCCGACCGCCTGACGCAAGGCTATGGCCCGAATGTAACAGCTTTGGAAGCCTTAAAAGCGGATGGCGCGCAAACCGTTATTATGGCGGACTGCGGGACAACATCTTTTGACGTGGTGGCGGCAGGGCGTGCCATGGGCATGGATATTGCCATTTTCGACCACCATGAAGCCGAAGATAAATTGCCTGATGCCAACCACATTATCAACCCGAAGCGAAAGGATGATAGCTCTGGCCTTGATATGCTGGCGGCGTGCGGCGTGACATTTATGGCGTGTGTGGCCATAAACAATGTTTTGCGGGGCGAAAATTTTTTTCAAGAGCGCGGGATGGAAGAGCCTCCGCTTAAAAACTGGATGGATTTGGTGGCGCTTGGAACGGTGTGCGACATGGTGCCTATGACGGGAGCCAACCGCCTTTTTGTGCGCGCGGGCTTTACGCAAATGGCAATGAAAACCAACCTTGGCATACGCGCCTTGTGTGAAGTATCAAAGCTGGAAACAGACCCGACACCTATGGATGCAGGTTTTACGATAGGCCCGCGCATCAATGCTGGCTCACGCGTTCATAAATCTGACCTTGGGTCAAAGTTGCTGTCGACGGATGATCTGGACGAGGCGCGGTCTATTGCCTTTGTTCTGGATGATTGCAATGAAGAGCGTAAAAAAATCCAGAGCCAGATGATGAAAGAGGCCATAGAGCGCGTGGAGCGCGGCGGACATGACAACGCCCCTGCCATTATGGTGTCCGATGAAACATGGCACCCCGGTTTAAGCGGGCTTGTTGCGGGACGCCTGAAGGACAAGTTTGGCAAGCCGTCTATTGTTGTGACATACTCCAAAATGGCGGATGGAAGTATGGAGGGTAGAGGCTCTGGCCGATCTATCCTTGGTGTTAATCTTGCGGATGCTTTTATTGATGCACGCAACGAGGGCATTCTGGTCAAGGGGGGCGGCCATGCCATGGCGGGCGGTTTTACCGTGATGCCCGACCGTTTGAAAGACTTTGAGCAATATCTGATGAACCATATTTCCGCGCAGATGCAAAATGTGGACACGACCCAAGAAACGATGATTGACGGCATTGCCACCGTGGCAGGCGCAAAGCCAAACTTTGTAAAACTGTTGACCGAAAACATTGGCCCCTTTGGCCAACAAAACCCTGAGCCAACTTTTGTGCTATCCAACGTGCGGCTACACATGGCTGATGTTTTAAAGGAAAAACATATCCGTGTGCAGGTGTCTGACTGGGAAGGCGGGGCGCGCATGAAGGCCATGCTGTTTTATGGTGTTGGCACGCCTTTGGGCGAAGCCCTGCTGAAAGGGCGGGACAAAGCCTTTCATGTGGCGGGGCAGTTTAAAATCAACAGCTGGATGGGGCGCGAGAGCGTTGAGTTTATGATATCCGATGCCGCTTTGGCGCAAGGCGTATAGCCCTTATTTTAATATTTGTTACAAGATAACATTTTTTTGCTGGACAAGGGCGGGGGCTTGTCCTATGAGTAGCCATTATGAAGCAAACCATACAAAAATCATTGAATTACGCTGTGATAGCCTCTGAAGGCATGCATATATTTTGTTGCGTGCTGCCAACCTTGTTTTCATTGTTGGGCTTGCTGGCAGGGCTGGGCGTTGTGGCCGCATTGCCGCCGTCTATGATTGCTTTTCATGATTTTATGCATGATTGGGAAATCCCCATGATTGCGACATCTGGCGCTGTGCTGCTTTTGGGCTGGGCGGTTGTGATTTATAGCCAGAAGATGGATTGCCATTCGACAGGTTGTGCCCATGGCGCTTGCGCCCCCAAAAAAGACCGAGCAAACATGATTTTAAAAATTGCGACGATTTTGTTTGTTGTGAATGTGGTTATTTATTTTGGTGTTCACCGCAGCCACTGGTTTGAAACGGGAGCCGGATCTGTGTTGATGCACAACCACGCCGAGGGGCGTGAGGATGCCCACCATGAGGCTTTTGAGCCACAAAATACCCCCCATAGCCACTAAAGAGCTGGTTTTAGAGCCGAAAATCTTAAAAATCCTTGCAAAAACAGCCTTTTGTCTGCTAGACAGGCCGCGATAGGATATAAAACGCATGAAATTTGAAGACCTTGGTTTAAGCCCTGAAACACTGCGGGCTGTTACCGAAAAAGGCTATGTAACGCCAACCCCCATTCAGGAAAAAGCCATCCCCATTATCATGATGGCGCGGGACATTGTTGGCCTTGCCCAGACGGGCACAGGCAAGACAGCAGGGTTTACGCTGCCGATGATCGATGCGTTGGCGGGCGGGCGTGCCAGAATGCGGATGCCGCGCTCTTTGGTGTTGGAACCAACACGCGAACTGGCTGCGCAAGTGGCAGAAAATTTTAAAGACTACGGCAAGTATCACAAGCTTTCGATGGCCCTTTTGGTGGGCGGCGAGTCCATGGGCGACCAGACCAAGCTTTTGGACAAAGGCGTAGATGTTTTGATTGCCACGCCAGGGCGATTGCTGGACTTGTTTGCCCGCGGCTCCATTTTGCTGAATGACATCAAGATTTTGGTGATTGACGAAGCTGACCGCATGCTGGACATGGGCTTTATTCCCGATATTGAGAAAATTGTTTCGCTTATTCCACCCAATCGCCAGACCTTGCTGTTTTCTGCGACCATGCCGCCTGAAATCAAACGCCTGACGGACAAGTTTTTGACCAACCCCAAAGAAGTGAGCGTGGCCGCCGCCGCAACCACAGCAACCAATGTGGAACAGCATCTGGTTCATCTTCATCCGAAAGATAAGAAAAAGGCTTTAGGCCATTTGATTAAAACGGAGAATCCTAAAAATGCTTTTATCTTCTTGAACCGTAAACGCGACATTGGTGATGTGGCCAGCTTTTTACAAAAGCAAGGATATGACGCCGCGCCCCTGCACGGAGATTTGGTTCAGTCTAAACGTACAGAAACGCTTCAGGGATTCCGTGAGGGAAAAATAAAATATCTGGTATGCAGCGATGTTGCGGCGCGGGGGCTTGATATTTCAGGCGTGTCGCACGTGTTTAACTATGACGTGCCGATGAGCCCCGATGATTACGTTCACCGCATAGGCCGCACAGGCCGCGCAGGACAAAGCGGCAGGGCGTGGATGTTTGCTACAAAAATGGATGAGAAGTTCCTTGCAAACGTAGAAAGAACAATCAAAAAAGCCGTTCCTGTTGTAGAGCTTGATTTCGGCGCGACGCCTGTCAAGGATGACTCTGAAGGCAAAATATCTTTTAAACGTGAGGGCGCGCCCAAACGCCATGAGCCGCACAAACGCGCAGAACGCCCAGCCCCAACCCCCAAAGCAGAAAGCAAACCTTCATCGCACGCTGGTCGTGAGGCCAACAAGGAAGAAGAGATTGTGGATGGCCCGGGATTCGGGGACGATATCCCTTCTTTCTTGCGATAATATCAGGCTGACAAAGCCTGATAGAATCATTGACTTTTTGCTCTAATCCCCAATGATTGTAAGACTTTGTAACGTGGCGTGATGCTTTTCTTTTTTTGCTGGGGGTTTCCCATTTCTAAACACCATACCTTATCATTTTTAACGGCAAGCTTTTTGACATCCGCCTTCCTTGTGATGTCGTTTGCGCCCGCCTGTGCGGCCACTCCCAAGGGCATTATCGGCGGGCTTGGATCAGTTGAGGGTGCAAAAGATGACCAGCCCGTGGATTTGGAGGCGGACACACTCACCCACGATGAAGAGGCGCAGACAGTTACGGCCAGCGGAAATGTAGAACTTGTGCAGTCTGGCCGCATTTTAAAAGCCGATATGGTTTCTTATAACCTTTTGACTGACAAGGTGCGCGCAACGGGAAATGTTGTGTTGAGCGAGGCGGATGGCACAACCTACTTTGCAGACGATGTTGAATTGACCGATGACATGAAAAACGGATTTGTCGATGGCTTACAAATTTTGCTGGAAGACGGGTCACGCTTTACAGCCAAAGAAGGTACGCGCACAGGCGGCACAGTTTTAAATTTAAAACAAGCAAGCTATACGCCGTGTGAGCCTTGCAAGGAAGACCCATCCCGCCCGCCATTGTGGCAACTGCGCGCAGCGGAGGTGGAACACAACACTGATGAAAAGCGCATAACATACCATGATGCATGGTTTGAGTTTGCGGGCGTGCCTGTGGCCTACACACCATATTTTTCACACCCCGACGGCAGCGAAAAACAAAAGAGCGGCGTTTTGATCCCCTCTTTTGGATATGACAGCAAGCTTGGCGCGTCATACCAGCAGGAATATTACTACGCGATTGCGCCTGACAAAGATGCCACCGTGGGCGCCATTGTTGCAACAAGCGTCAACCCTGTGGCACTTGCGGAATATCGCCAGAGATTTGACAATGCCGAGCTACGGCTAAACGGGAGCGCTACATATTCAGGCCGTACAGACAGCGTTGCGGGGCAAGAGCGTGGTGTGGGAGATGAGGTGCGCGGGCATTTGTTTGGCAAGGCCTTGTGGGACATGAATGACCAATGGCGGTCTGGCGTTGATTTAAACGTGGCCTCTGATGACCAGTATTTGCGCCAGTACAAGATTGAATCTGACGATGTTTTAGAAAACCAGGTTTATGCGGAACGCTTCTCTGGCCGCAATTATATGGTTGGCCGCGCACTGGTGTTTCAAGATGTCAGGGTGCGGGAATTGCAAAACTCTGACCAGCCTGCAGTGCTACCTGAAGTTCTGGCATCGTTTTATGGAGATCCGAACGGACTTTTGGGTGGGCGCTGGAAAATGGGGCTGTCTGCGCTTGGCCTTTATAGAAACGGTAATGGGCAGGACGTTGGCAGGGGCAGCGCCGAGCTTGGCTGGCAGCGCAGATATATCACGGGCTTTGGCCTTGTGAATAAATTTGATGCATTGCTGCGCGGTGACGCTTATAAGATTGCGGATTCACAAACATTTGCCGCAAGCAACAATGACACAACGCAGACAAGGGGCTTTGCGCAAGGCAACTGGGAAATAAGTTATCCCTTTGCCAAAAGGCTTGAAAGCTCACAAATTGTTATATCGCCGATCGCGTCTTTGACCGGCGGCACGAACATAGACAATGGAGATGTCCCCAACGAAGACAGCCAAGGCTTTACCCTAGACCCCACCAACTTGTTCGAGCCGAACCGTTTTGCAGGCTATGACCTGATAGAAGATGACAGCCACGCCACATATGGCGTGCGCACAGGATGGTACAGCGATGAAGGAAACAAGGCGGAAGTTTTTTTAGGACAAAGTCATAGGTTTGACAGCACTGACAATCCTTTTGCTACTGGGTCTGGTTTGTCTGACCAAAAATCGGATTATGTAGGGCAGGTGACAGCCGCGTTTGGAAACAACTTTAATCTTGATTACAGATTTCAGCTGGATCATGATACTCTTTCCTCACAAAGACATGAGTTAAGCGCGAATGGCGGATGGGACCGCCTGCAGTTTGGTACGCAATATTTGTTTGCCAATTCTTTGCAAAGCAGCGCGGTGAATGAAACGCGTGAGCAGATAACACCCTATGCAAGGTTAAGATTCTACGATGATTGGTATATGTCTGGCTCTGCCACGTATGACCTTGGTCTTGATCCTGGTTTGCGTCAAGCCGTCTATGGCATAGATTATCAAGGGCAGTGCATGACCTTTGCCGCCGTGGCAGAGCGCAACCTGACCAAAGATTCATCTGGCGACAGCGGCACATCCATCACGTTACGGATTGGATTGAAAAATCTTGGTTCTTTCCAGACATCGGGCATTGACATAGGCAGTGCAAAAAGTTCGGATAGCGCAGATACACTAAATAGCACAAGCACTCCGTAAGGGTTTATTTAGCCCTTGTCTGGCACCAGTCTAATGGCTATATTTTTACTATCATACACATCAATTAAAGTATTGGAAAATGAACCTAAACTCATATAACCCAAGCGCGAGATATAAAGAACGTGCCGCCCAGAGAACGGCGAGCGCGATTGGCATGATACTTGTCATTATTCTTTCCGCATGCGTCGGGTTTTGGATTGGCAAACAGTATGGCGTGGAACAAAACATAACCTTGAAAGAGCAGGTATCCTCTTTAACCAAAGAACGCGATGGCCTGCAAAAGAATGTTACTGAGCTGCGCGCCGAAGCGCAGACCGCCAACACGCGTTATGAGCAGGTGAAGGCGGAGTATGATGCGGTATTGCCTGAAGGACCAATGCAGGATTTAACGCGCCTTGTGCGCGAACAGCTGACACAAGGCATGGCACCAGAAAGACTTGCTTTCTTTATCAAGTCTGCTCGCCCGCCCACAGGATGCACTGACCCAGAAAGCAAACGCTTTATTGTGTCCACGCCAACTTACACGGGGCCAGATTCAAGCGCAT
>CAUJHK010000045.1 GCA_963204715.1 Pseudomonadota bacterium
AATATATTATAGCGCAAACAGGGCTTGAAAACCCCGACTGGGTTTTATGTTTCCAGTCCCGAGTTGGCCCTAAGAAATGGCTGTCCCCTTCTACGGAAGATGAAATCAAACGCGCGGCCAAAGATGGTGTGCCTGTTGTTATTTTGCCCCATGCCTTTACGCAAGAGCATGTGGAAACACTTGTGGAAATTGAAATTGAATATCGCGAAGTGGCCGAGCATTTGGGCATCGCAGGATTTTATCGTGTGCCGTGTGTCGGGACGCACCCAGATTTTATTCAAGGTCTGGCAGATATGGTGTTATCATCACAAAACAATCTTGATGTTTCACCCAATGTTGGTGTGCGTCTGTGTCCATCAAACTTTAGAAGATGCGCGATGGAACAATTTGACTGCGCAAAAAAATCTTGCGGATGTGGAGCATAAAAGATGTCTGATTTTTTGATGTAATATTATCTTTGGTTAAAAGCCCTTCACATCATTGCGGTCATATCATGGATGGCGGGAATGTTATATTTACCACGCCTTTTTGTTTATCATGCCCAATCGCAAACAGGCTCGGCACAGTCTGAAACATTTAAAATCATGGAGTACCGCCTGATGCGGTATATCATGACGCCGGCCTCTATTGCCACATGGCTTTTTGGTGGTCTTATGCTCTACGCCAATTGGGGCGGGCTTATGTCAGGCGCGGGCTGGATGCACGCCAAATTGCTGCTCGTCGTTCTTATGACGGGCGTTCATCATGTCTTTATCAAATGGCGCAAACAATTTGCCGCAGATAAAAACACGCACTCTTCAAAATTCTATCGCTACTGGAATGAGGTGCCGACGGTGTTAATGATTGCTGTCGTCATTTTGGTGGTTGTAAAACCGTTTTAGTGTAGCTTGGGGGCGGGCTTATACCCGCTATACCCGTTGCGCCGCTCCATTAAATGGGCCAATAACTCAATACGTATTTGAACCTCGTCATCGCCAGGGTTATATTTTGATGCGAGCATCGAAAGCGGCGCTGTCACCGTGTCCATAAGATAGCGAATGCTGCACAGCGTTTTGTCATCTGGATCTACAGCCGCAGCCATGGTGGCGTTGTTGTCCAGCTGATATATTTTTTGCAAGGTTGATATGATGTCTTTGGACAAAACCGCGTTGTTTACGTTGGAATAATTTGGTTTTTTTAAACAAATATTCAGCAAGCTGCCACCGTCCTCTTCGGCACCCTCTTTTAGGCCTGGCATGGTCAAATCCAAGAATACAAATTTATTGGGCAGACTATAATAAAACAAATCGGCTATCAGGCTTTGTGCCTGCAAATCCACGGAAATCAGCCCCTTTTGCTGGTCTGAAATAATGTTGTCTGGGACATCGAAGAGGCCAATATCTGCTTTTTTCTAAAATGGCAGGACAACAGACGCTGTGACATAGAATACTCCTTCAAACAGTGGCCTGTTTAATAATCCTCCTAATTTCCAGAAAAACAAGTCTGTTTTTCGAGATTTCCCTTAATAAATAACATGTTGACAGACTTTGTTTTTATGGCTAAAACCGAAGTATCTTTTTTAAGAATTCCTAGACATTGACGGGTTTTTGGCGGTTTTCCGCAAGATGCCAAGGCTTTTTAAAGCCAGCATCGGTTAAAAAAGAAATATTTAACAATTTCCTTATAGAATTAAGAAAGTTAAGCCAACACAACCATTCTTTCTCCGCAACTGCCCCGCTTTCTAGGACAGTGCCTTTCCCCTCAACGGATTTCCCATGAATTTACAAGAACTAAAAACCCGATCTCCCGCCGAGCTTCTCGCCTTTGCCGAAGAGCTGGACATTGAAAACTGCGCGTCCATGCGCAAACAAGACATGATGTTCGCCATTTTGAAAAATCTGGCGGAAGAGGGCGTGCCTATTTCGGGGTCTGGTGTTCTGGAAGTTTTGCAGGACGGCTTTGGGTTTTTGCGCGCGCCAGAGGAAAACTACCTCCCAGGACCAGATGATATTTATGTCTCTCCTTCACAAGTGCGCCGCTTTGGCCTTCGGACGGGAGATATTGTGGAAGGCGAAATCCGCGCCCCTAAAGATTCTGAGCGTTATTTCGCGCTTTTAAAAGTGGATACCATCAATGGTGAGCTGCCGGAAAAAATCCGCCACCGTATTAACTTTGACAACTTAACGCCGCTTTACCCAGACCGCAAAATCAACCTTGAACTGGATGATCCTACCAAAAAGGCCTACACCCAGCGTGTGATTGAAATGGTATCCCCACTCGGCTTTGGTCAGCGTGCGCTTTTGGTTGCGCCGCCGCGCACAGGTAAAACCGTTATGTTGCAAAACATAGCCTCAAGTATTGCCGCCAACCACCCTGATGCTTACCTTATTGTTCTGCTGATTGACGAACGCCCCGAAGAGGTGACGGACATGGCACGCTCTGTGCGTGGCGAGGTTATCTCTTCGACGTTTGATGAGCCTGCCGTGCGCCACGTTCAGGTGGCGGAGATGGTGCTGGAAAAAGCAAAGCGTCTGGTGGAGCACAAGCGCGATGTTATTATCTTGCTGGATTCCATCACACGTCTTGCCCGCGCCTATAACACGGTTGTGCCATCGTCTGGCAAGGTTTTGACGGGCGG
>CAUJHK010000046.1 GCA_963204715.1 Pseudomonadota bacterium
CCAAAGCGCAAAGTCAGACTATATCAACACTTGACCTTGCAGAAATGATAGAACGAAACCCACCGCATATAGTACCTGGCACTGCTATATTTTTGACGAGCGACCCTTCATACGCGCCCGAAACTTTGATGCAAAACTTAAAACACAACCAAGTTCTTCATGAAAAAAACTTTATACTCACCATTGAATCTACAGGATCACCGCGTGTCAACATGGCTGAACGAGTAAGCTTTGAAAAAATTTCAGACCGCTTAACCATTATAAAACTGCGTTTCGGATTCATGGAAACGCCCAATGTACCCGCCGCGCTTTATCGTGCGCGCGCCGTGGGATGTAATATTGATATTGAAAGCGCTTCTTTCTTTCTAGGTCATAGAAAAATTATTGCCGATTCACGATTTGGCTTACCAGGCTGGCAAGATGATATTTACGTTGCCATGACCAAAATGTCGATTGACGCGACCGAGTTTTTCCAAATTCCACCCTCGCAAGTGGTAGAGATAGGCACGCGTCAGGTTATTTAACGGTTAGCTGATTAAGGCTTTTTAAGCCTGCTTTGAATAGCCTTATCTGGATCAAGAGCATTGTAAATATCGTTCGTTATTCTTGGTTCCACACCTTGCATGTCGGTCAATGAAAGCTCATCAAGACGGCAATTCTTGCTTTCGGCCATTTTGACAATCCGCCCTGTCACGTGATGGGCATCCCTGAACGGCATGTTCAAATTTCGCACCAACCAGTCTGCAATTTCCGTAGCCGTGGCATAACCATCAAGTGTAGCGGATTTCATTTTATCCAATCGAAAATTCGCTGTATCAAGCATCCCTTTCATCGCATCAAGGCAAAGACATATCGTATCAAAACTTTCAAACACGCCCTGTTTGTCCTCTTGCATATCTTTGTTGTATGTCAGAGGTAAAGCCTTCATCACGGTCATAAGCTGAATCAAATTTCCATTTAAACGACCCGTTTTTGCCCGCACCAATTCCGCGGCATCAGGGTTTTTCTTTTGTGGCATAATGGATGACCCTGTCGACCATTGATCCGCCAGCGTTACAAACCCGAATTGTGGTGTGCTCCAGAGAATAATTTCCTCCGCCAGCCTTGAAAGATGAAGGCCGCATTGCGCGCAATCAAACAAAAATTCGTTCGCAAAATCACGCGCCGATACGGCGTCCATAGTGTTGGTCATTGGCTTATCAAAGCCTAACAATTCTGCCGTATAGTGGCGGTCAATTGGAAAGCCCGTTCCCGAAAGAGCGCAGGCGCCAAGGGGGCATTCATTTAAGCGTTTTTGACAATCTTCAAATCGTCTTTTATCGCGCGCTAACATTTGTGAATAAGCACCCAAATGCATGGCCAATGTTACAGGTTGCGCAACTTGTAAATGCGTGAATCCAGGCATGATTGAATTTTTATGTATGTTACTAAGTTTTTCTAAAACAACCTGAAAACTTTCTATGTTTGAAATTATATCATCACAGGCTTCGCGCACCCACAACCTAAAATCAGTGGCCACTTGGTCATTTCTGGATCGTGCCGTGTGAAGCTTACCTGCGGAATCGCCAATAATTTCTTTTAATCGCGATTCAATATTCATATGAATGTCTTCTAGGGATGCTTTAAATTCAAAAACACCGTCTTCGATTTCTTTCTCTATTTGTAAAAGACCATCCAAAATTTTCTGACCGTCCTCTTTTGAGATGATAGATTGTTTTATCAACATCTGGCAATGCGCTTTTGATCCTGCGATGTCTTGACGCCACAATCTTTGATCAATATCGATTGAAGCATTAATATGGGTCATAATATCTGATGGCGCAGAATCAAACCGCCCACCCCACATTTTGTTTTTTGTTGAATCTGACATTATTTTTATCCTTTAACCTTATGATATATAACCTGTTCATAGGCATTGATTTTAGAACTTCCCAATGCGTCCTGCGCCGAATAAAAATCGGCATATTCGACATATAGTGATCCAGAGGCCTTTAAAAAATCATAAGTGTTTTTATCAGTTACCGCGCCAATGCATCCTTGTCTTAAATATATCGTACAAGTTCCCGTGACGCGAGATTGTGAAGATTCCAAAAACGCCTTTAAATTATCCAATAATGGGTCAAAGAATTTTGCTTCGTGCACAAGACGACCAAATTCATTGGCTACATACTTTTTAAAGAAAATCTGTTGCTGGGTTAAAACTAATTTTTCCAGTGTGGCATGTGCCTCATACAAAATATCGGCCGCGGGAGATTCATACGCAACACGACCTTTTTTACCTGGGATTGATGTCCCCACATGGTAATGGCGACCTATACCCATGCTACCGCCCAGCTTTGCCAGATGCTTTATGATAGAGATTGATCCTTTGATTTCGATTTCTCCCTGCCGTAGGAGAGCAGGCTCTCCTTCCATAAAATCTAGTTCAATCATAACATCAGACAAGGAGGCATCTATGGCGCTGTACCATGCCTGGTCTGGCAGAAGGCCATCAGATGTATGAGTTTCCTTGCCTCCAATCGATGTGCCCCAAAGCCCGACAT
>CAUJHK010000047.1 GCA_963204715.1 Pseudomonadota bacterium
GTTCCATTCGCTGCGTCAGGCGGGATTAAATTTTATTGAACCGTTAATTCAATGTCGCAAAATTCGGCATCCGATGGCGTGATAATCTTGTGATGTGCCACATAAACGGAATGAAGCTTTCCGTCTATTTTCTCCACCCAAAACCCAAGGAAGTTTTTCAATTTCGGGAATGTCGGGATGCGGTCATAATCTTGCCAGATGAATTCTTGGATAAATGATGGATGATCGGGCAGGTGGTAATAAATCTGCGCGGTGGTCAGACGAAACCCATCTTGAAATTGAATGTCAAAATCAGCCATACATCTTAGAATAGCATGGTTTTGTTAAAGATTTGTTAAGGAATAATTTAAGGCTTGGGGGCAGGAGTAAAGGCCGTCTTTTTTATAGTGCCAGCATTCTGAGGGGCAGAGTCATCAAGTGAAAGTTCTTTGTATTGACATTTAATTTTGCCATCAGAATTTTGCTCAAAAGTTATAAGCGCCGTTGTTGGTGTGTTTTCTAGATTATTTGTGTCTTGCTTGAAAACTATTACAATGTTTTGCGTTTCATGTTCTTCAAGGCATTCCTGCAAGTCTACAATCGTAATCAAGTTGCCAACTGTAGGTATGGCAGGCCCCGTTAAACATCCTTGCCCAGCAGTATTTGTTAATGAAAATATTGAACCATATGGCGCTACTATCACACGAGTGTTGGCCAGAGTAATGCTCGCATCTGGCACACCTGCCGCAATACCACTAAGGTTTTTTGGCTTTTGTAAGTCATGCCATGAAATTTTTTGTGTGCTGATTTCTTGTAAATCTGCCCAGCTGTAAGTTGATTCTGGTATCTCAGGAAGGCTTTTCCAGCTTATGGCTGCCTTTGTCTGTGCGTCGGCGCTGTGAAAAAACGTGGCGGCAACGGCAGAGGTGGCAACAAGGTTTTTAAAGGTATTTCTCATGCTCTATTCACATAACAAAATATAGAAAAAATTACAATCATTAATACCATATCTTAAAAAGCCTATAGCAGGTTTGGTCTTTTGTACCTTTAGGGGGCTTGAAATCTCGTCCCACACCCGCTATATGTTTGGCACTCCTGTGATGGGAGTGCTAATAGGCTCATGGTGAGATATTGGCAAAAACATTCTAAAACAATAGTTTAGGAGCATAAAAGATGAAATTTCGTCCTTTGCATGACCGCGTTCTGTTGAAGCGTATCGAGCAGGCAGCAAAAACAGCTGGTGGGATTATCATTCCCGACACCGCCAAAGAAAAACCAATGGAAGCCGAAGTTGTGGCCGTAGGCCCGGGCGCGTACAACGAAGATGGCGATGCGCGCATGGCGCTTGACGTCAAGGTTGGTGATGTTGTCCTTGTCTCTAAATGGGGCGGTACAGAAATTACCGTTGATGGCCAAGAATTATTGGTTGTTAAAGAATCCGACATTATGGGCATCGTCGAAGGCGCAACTGCGTCGAAAAAGGCTGCTTAGTCTTTTTAAATCCATCGTCGTCAGCCGTTTACGCAGTAAACGTCGAGCCGATGGGAAGAATTTTACTTAACCTTCATCGGCTCGACGGTTGTGTAGCAATCCGATGACGACGATGAAATAAAAACAACTTATTAGGAGAAACACTATGGCTGCTAAAACAGTATCATTTCAACGCGAAGCCCGCGAAAAAGTATTGGAAGGCGTTAACATCGCCGCCGATGCCGTCAAAGTAACGCTTGGCCCAAAGGGTCGTAACGTGCTTATCCAAAAATCATTTGGCTCACCACGCTCTACAAAAGACGGCGTGACCGTTGCCAAGGAAATTGATTTGAAAGACGCGCAAAAGAATCTTGGCGCGCAACTTATTCGTGAAGTTGCAAGCAAACAGAACGACCACTCAGGCGATGGCACAACCACCGCGACCGTTTTGGCGCAATCTATCGTCAACCAAGGCAACAAAGTCATCACAGCGGGCGCAAACCCAATGGATGTAAAACGCGGTATCGACAAGGCCGTTTCCGCCGTGGTTGAAGAGTTGAAGAAAAACGCAAAGCCTATTAAATCAAACACTGAAATCGCGCAAATCGGAACCATTTCCGCCAATGGTGAAAAAGAAATTGGTGATTTCATTGCCCAAGCGATGGAAAAAGTTGGTAAAGAAGGCGTTATTACGGTTGAAGAAAACAAGTCACTCGACACTGAATTAGAAGTTGTTGAAGGCATGCAGTTTGACCGTGGTTATTTGTCGCCTTACTTCATCACAGATGCGGACAAAATGCAGGTTGTTTTGGAATCTCCTTACATCTTGTTGTTTGAAAAGAAATTATCGAACCTGCAATCCATGTTGCCAATGCTCGAAGCTGTTGTTCAAACAGGCAAGCCTTTGTTGATTATCGCTGAAGATGTTGAAGGCGAAGCCTTGGCCACTTTGGTTGTGAACAAATTGCGTGGTGGTTTGAAAATCGCGGCTGTGAAGGCCCCTGGTTTTGGTGATCGTCGCAAAGCCATGCTTGAAGACTTGGCTCTTTTGACCGCGGGTCAAATGGTGTCTGAAGATTTGGGTATCAAATTGGAAAACGTAACCCTTGATATGCTGGGCCGTGCCAAAAAAGTTGTGATTACAAAAGACAACACAACGATTGTCGATGGCTCTGGTGAGAAAAAAGACATCGAAGCGCGTTGCAACCAGATCCGTGCGCAAATCGAAGAAACATCTTCGGACTACGACAAAGAAAAACTGCAAGAACGTCTGGCCAAACTGGCTGGCGGTGTAGCCGTTCTTCGCGTTGGCGGTGCCACAGAAGTTGAAGTAAAAGAACGCAAAGACCGTGTTGATGATGCTATGCACGCAACCCGCGCTGCCGTTGAAGAAGGCGTTGTTGCTGGTGGCGGCTCTGCGCTGTTGTTTGCCGCACAAGTTCTGACCAAGCTAAAAGGTGATAATGATGACCAACAATTTGGTATCGAAATCATCCGCAAAGCTTGCCAAGCCCCTGTGCGCCAAATTGCTGAAAACGCAGGCAAAGAAGGCTCAATCATCGTTGGCAAATTGTCCGAAAAACCAGATGTGGTTCAAGGGTACGATGCGCAAAACGACAATTACTGCGACATGGTCAAAGAAGGCATCATCGACCCAGTAAAGGTTGTTCGTACAGCTTTGCAAGACGCGGCGTCTGTGGCTGGTCTATTGTTGACCACCGAAGCGACCATCACTGATGCGCCAGATGACAAATCTTCTGCTGGTGGCGGTATGCCAGGCGGCGGCATGGGTGGCATGGGCGGTATGGACTTTTAATTAAGCCCCCATCGTTCTCAGCCGTTTACGATGTAAACGTCGAGCCGATGGGACGCCTTGTAAAAATTAACCAAAAGGCCAGATTTTAACGTCTGGCCTTTTTTCTTGACGCCCTGCCATTTTTTGTCATAAAACAAAAATACGGAAAGGGTTAAAAATGCAGTTTTTTGAAGTTGAGAGTTGTATAATAACGAAACAGAAGGAACGCTTGTTTTTCGATGATATCGGCGAAAAGCATACTCTTAAATTTAGGGGTGATGTAACCCTTCAAGGGGACATACCCTCCAACACACGCATTTTTGCTTATGATGCCAACGTCATTATAAAAGGCAATGTGTGGGAGAATGTTGAAATTTACCTTAAAAACTCGCCTCCCAAAGAATTTGGTTTTTTTTGTCGCCTGTTTGGTAAAAAAGCGGATGTCCCTGCGGCGAAGTTTCTGAGAATTGAAGGAAAAACGAACGATTTCCTAAAAATTGATGCTCCTGACCTGGCCAAAATAGATTTTTTAGGTGACGTGGGAAAAGCGCTTGAAATTTATGCGAACGAAGCCTGCGATATTATTTTAAAAAACACAGGGTCACATTTAAAGGTTATGAAAGCCGCTTTGCTAAAGGCCACGAAAGTGGGGGCGTGGGCACACTTACATGATATAGACCATCTGGATGTTGAACGTTTTGGAGAAAAGGCAAGTGTTTTTGTATCATCAATGAGCGTTCAAGAGGCCGAAAATGATTGTTCTTTTATATATAGCGGTGACCCTTCAGCATGGAAAGATCTAGAATCTTCTTCAATGAGCGTTAAGCCGTTTAGCGCGGGCAGACTTGGGGAAGGCTCTCGTATACACGCGCCCAAGATTGAAATAGGGCGGCCAGGCCACACCGTTATATATCATGGCACCTATGAACAGTCGAAAAGACAACTCTTTGTCCCAAGGGTTATTCAAGGCGGCCGCGCGCCTTAAAACCGTATTACAATCTTGCCCCTTTCATGACATTGACGCATAATGGGGTATGGATGAAACGCCGCCCCTTTTGCCCAAAAAGCCCACGCCTGCCAACGCCAACAAAGGGGCGAGTTTTTCTGCGCGCAAAATAAAGCCTGACTACGGCTCTTCTAAAGAATCCCGTTTTGTCGGCTATATGGTTTTGGGGTTTGGTATTGTAGCCGTTATGTCTGTTTTGTTGATTGCCGCCAATCGCTTTGGTGGAAATAACGAGCAGACAGGTGGTCAACCTGTGGCAACGCCTGTGGCCGTAATGTCACCCACGCCGCAAACACTTGTTCCGCCCGCCACGCCAGCCGCGCCTGATTTACAAAACCGTGTGGCCAAAGATTTGTTGGGCAACCTGTCATCTCCATTTTCCCAGGAGCGCGGTCAATATAAAGAGCTACCCAAGGATGAGCTTTACTTCAAGCGTCAGCCAGACTTGGACTCCGCCGCCATTGAAGGCGCATGGCAGGCGATGATCAGCAACAGTACGGCTGTGCTGCAGCTTTCAAAGGGCACGTACCAGATTGTGATGGCAGATCCCGCGCAATATTCCTACCGCCAATATTCTTCGGGCACTTACACGGTTATGGAAGATTTGATAACCCTCACTCCGCGCAATGACTGGGCACCGCCATCTCCGCCAAAGGGGACAGACATTGTCTATGCTTCCATCACGTCGGCGCCTTTTCCTGTGATGGCGGGCTTTAAAAGCGGGAAAATGCTATGGCAAAACCCGCCCTCCAGCGAAACACGGATTTATGTGCCGCGCATGTTACCGCTTTTACAAGATTCCGCTCAAGGTTATATCGTCTGGCAGCCTGTGAAAAAATAAACAATTATGCCAGAGCTTCCCGAAGTTGAAACCGTTTGTCGCGGGCTGGAACCAGCCATGAAGGGCAGGGTTGTCCAAAAACTTGTTCTGCGCAGGGAAAATTTGCGCATCGCTTTCCCCAAAAACATGGCAGGCCGTCTTGAGGGGCGAAAAATTTTACGCCTCTCACGCCGCGCCAAATATATTCTCATCCATGTCGCGGGGCACAAAAAGGGTGAGGGAGAGGATATTGTCATTGTGCATCTTGGCATGTCGGGGCAGATGGGCGTTGTTAAGCAGGGCTCTACTTACGCGCCTCGCAAACATGACCATATGATGATCGCTATGGATAATGACTCTCTTATTGTTCTTAACGATGCGCGGCGCTTTGGCATGGTTATGATGGAAAAAGCGGGTGCACTTTTAAATCATCCCTCCTTTAAGGATATTGGGCCAGAGCCTTTGGAGGACGCGTTTACGGGCGCGGCTTTGCTACAACGCCTGATGGGCAAAAAAACATCTATCAAGTCTGCCCTCTTAGACCAGCATGTTGTGGCGGGTGTGGGCAATATCTATGCCTGTGAGGCTTTGTATAACGCAAAAATATCACCTCTGACACCAGCGGGAAGCCTTACGCAGGCAAAGGCACAAGAACTTGTAGATGCTATCAAGGATGTGCTGGCACGGGCAATCAAGGCTGGGGGAAGTACATTAAAGGATTATAAAAAAGCGGATGGCAGCTCTGGCTATTTCCAACATTCTTTTGTGGTCTATGGCCGTGCGGGCCAGCCTTGCCCCCAGAGCATAAAAAATGGTAAGAAGGGCCATACGATCCTTAAAATCACGCAATCAGGGCGGGCGACCTATTACTGCCCGCACTGTCAGAAGGTATAGGCTTTGGGCGCTGTAAAACGAATTTTGCTTGTCTTTTTGCTGCTTTATGGCGGAGCTTTGAGCGCGCAGGCGGGGCAGGGGTCTGGCTTTTTTGAGGCACTTTATGATGTGCCTGTGATGGATGGGCTTGAAGAGCTTAAAGACCAGGCCGTATTGTTTGACAAGCCTGATGGCAAGATAGCGTCCGTGGTGGCGGCCTCCAAAAGCTTGAGCGCGCCGCAGATCGAGGCTTTTTATGCCAAGACGCTCCCCCAGATGGGATGGAGAAAAACCAATAATAATCAATATATTAGGGCGGATGAACAGCTTGCTATGGATATCAGTGTCCAAAAGACATTAACCATTGTCCAGTTTACGTTGTCGCCACGCCACTAAAGGTTAATCTTTAACTTGACAAAGGCGGCTTTTGGCGCGTAAAACAGCCAAGCTTTGCGGGCTTTTTGTATGGTATCCCGCTCTTCACAGTATTGTGAAACCAATAAATTTAAATAGATAGAGATAGATAAAAAATGGCAAATCATAAGTCTGCAAAGAAAAGAATCCGCACAAACGCGCGCCGCAACGACATCAATACCGCACGCGTCAGCCGTATCCGCACTTTTTTGAAAAAAGTGGAAGTTGCAATCACAGGTGGTGATGCCAAGGCCGCTGCCGATGCGCTTAAGGTTGTCCAGCCTGAACTGATGCGCGGTGTTGCAAAAAATATCGTTCAAAAGAACGCCGCCTCACGGAAAATATCGCGGCTGAACGCAAGGATAAAAGCCTTGGTTAAGTAATTCGAAGCCCGCGCAAGCGGGCTTTATTTTTCAATAGTTTTTGCATTTCTTGCAAACTAATATAATTGGCAACAAGAAACTATAATTGTTTTTACGAAGCCAGATTCTTTTCTGTCAACGATTATATTATTGCTTTTTTTATCGACTCCCATTTTTTATGATTGATTGTAGCAAAAATTCGTTCTACGTTCTTTTAACAATCAATCATAAACACCTTGCGAACAACGCGGGGGATGCCAGAAAAACTGCACTTTTGTAGAAACATTTGTATCGGTTTTTTTCGGTAGTATCAGAGGACTGTGAACAATCCCTTTTGGGAAAGAGTTGGAGTTAAGGTAAGGGTTTTGAAAAACCGTTCTGGTTATGGCCAGAATGCGCTCTTTCATTCCGGAACTTTTATTTTTCGCCGCTTTGACATGAAGAATCCGCAAGAAAGCAATTTCTTGGGAAAGCCTTTCGTTGTCTTTGTCGTCTTGCGGTTTGTTTTAATATTTATATAAGTTTAAACGGAGAACTAAATAATGTCAGAACTTTCGGGTCCATCTAAGAATGTTGCTTCCTTTTCTACTGAATCCTTTGTGCCTTCAAAGGAAGTCCTTGCGGCCTGGCAGTCCGTTTATAAGGATTTGCGTAATGAATTTGGCGAAGCCGTTTACCGAAGCTGGTTAAAACCCCTGACATTGCAGGCTTTTTATCACAATACACTTGAGGTGTCCGTTCCCACCCGTTTTATGAGGGACTGGATTCAAACACACTACTCTAAGCGCATTCTGGAAATGCTGAGCGGCAACTATGATGATATCAAACGTCTTGAAGTGGTGGTCGTGCAAGCTGCCCAGACAACAGAGCTGGTGGAAGAAGATAAAAAATTAAAGGGCAACGACAACAAGACCCTTTCTCCCGCCATGGAAGAGCTGAATGAGCTGTCTTCCCCGCTGGACGCCCGTTACACCTTTGACTCGTTTGTGGTGGGCAAATCCAACGCTCTGGCTGCCGCTGCCGCCCGCCGCGTTATTGAAAGCGCGTCTGTGCCTTTTAACCCTCTTTTCATCTATGGCGGCGTTGGCCTTGGCAAAACCCACCTGATGCATGCGATGGCATGGTCTTTGAAAGAAAACCATCCAGGCAAGCGCGTGATGTATCTTTCGGCTGAAAAATTCATGTACCAGTTTGTCCGCGCCATCCGTGGCAACGATACCATGACCTTTAAGGAATTTTTCCGTTCGGTTGATGTGCTTATGATTGACGACATCCAGTTCATCGCAGGCAAGGAATCCACCCAAGAAGAATTCTTCCACACTTTCAATGCACTGGTTGACCAGAACAAACAAATCATTATCTCTGCTGACAAGGCGCCTAGCGACCTAACAGGCATTGATGAGCGTCTGCGCTCCCGCCTTGCATGGGGATTGGTGGCTGACATCCAGCCATCAACGTATGAACTGCGCCTTGGCATTCTGGAAGCAAAACGCAAACAGCTTAACGCCGTTGTGCCGCAATCGGTGCTGGAATTTCTGGCACTTAAAGTCACCAGCAATATCCGCGAACTTGAAGGTGCGTTAAACCGTATCGTCGCGCACGCCGATGTGGCCAAGCAGGCTATCACGCTTGAATCCACGCAAGATGTGTTGCAAGACCTTCTGCGCTCTCATGATCGCCGCATCACCATTGATGAAATCCAACGCAAAGTGGCTGAGCATTACAACATTCGTCTGGCGGACATGCACTCTGCCCGCCGTTCCCGCAATGTCGCGCGCCCACGTCAAGTGGCGATGTTCTTGGCCAAACAATTAACGGCACGTAGCTTGCCAGAAATAGGCCGTAAATTTGGCGGACGCGATCACACAACCGTGATGCATGCGGTTCGTAAAGTCGAAGAGCTTGTGGGTGAAGATGTTTCCTTCGCGCAAGACGTGGAAGTCATTAAACGCGCTTTGACGGGTTGATAAGGCTTTGAACTTTTTTAAAAAAGGGCGGAGAGGTTTAACCCTCCCGCCTTTTTTGTTTGGGTTTTGATATGGTCTAGTCCCAGATCTTGAATAAAGCCGTCGAAAGACTCACCTGTAAGGTAAGCATCCATGGCGTTTAGTTTTGCCTGCTGAAAAATAGTGGGGTTTGGGGCATGTATCCAACCGCGCCAGTTCCATGCTGTTATTTCAGGATGGTGGGCGTATAAAACCACACGTCCGTTTCCATGACTTCCCACCATAGACATGGGGATTTCTGTTCCTTTGAGGAAAGCGCTGGCTTGAAATACACCGTTCAAAGTGCCCCGTTCTTTAGGTATAAGCAAAGGGCCGCTCCAGTAAGCAGCTTTGTGAGATTTTCCGCTTTGCGTGCGAACAATGTCAATCACATGAATATCGTTGATTGTATTTTCAAAGGGTCTATCGCCTGCAATGTTCTTAATGGGGCCTATACCGTATCCTTCATAAAACCCGACACCTTCGCCTTTCAGTTTCCTTCTTACATCTTTTTCCCGCACGTTGTACAAAATGCTTTCGGCCTCACGGCTGACCGCGAGGGTTGCACCCGCGCAAACGCCCCCATAAGTAAGTCCTCTTTGGGCGACGCTATTGTAAAGGTTTTTTAACCCCTCATCGTCCAATGCCTTTTTAAAGCCACGCACACTTGCGCCAGCAAATATAATCACATCACATTCTTTCGCCCAGGCCATGTTTTGTACTATTTCAGATGATCCTATACCGCGAACGTCTGCATCCAGATTGTTCGATAACATTTCAATCATCAGATCTACGGATGTTCTGCTAGAACCACCACCATTATAAACACGTATTGTTGTCATACTTCTAAATACTCTCTTAAAACATTATTGGCATCTTGCAGCTGCCATTGTGCCGCTTTGAAAAGGTCTTGTCTTTGCTGTTCTTTAGGCGCGGATGGCGCGGGATGCTGTGCAATATCAGAATCGGATGTTTCCAGATGAACACCGCTTAAAACAACACGGCCATGTCCAACATTGCGTGTAATAACAGCTGGTGGTTGGCCATCCAGCATGGCATAGCGCAACAGAACTTTGCTGGAATCTTTGCCCATTCGAAAGGCGCATCCACCGTGATAGTAGGCGTGTATGGTTCTTCCATCGCTCAGCAATAGTTGCGTGATGGCAGCGGTTTTTAACGTATCATCATAAGGGGGGGCAATCTCTGGCAAAGAGCCATAGGCAACGGCGTCCGTAAAAGCCAGCTCGCGTTCTCCTAAAATTTCATCGCTGCGGCCTTTGTGAAACTCAATGGCGCGGCAGCCATAATAAGCACCCGCGCAAATGCCTAAATACGTGCCGCCATTTTCAACAAAGGCACGGATATTGTGGTTTCCTTTGCCGTTCAGTTTTTTGCAGTAGGGAAGGTCAGCACCGCCGGGCATGACAAAAACATCCTTGCCATGAAAGATGTTATCGTCCATGACGGCGGGCGCATTGGCCAGAGTCACATCATGTTCTTCAAAATAGTGTAAAAGACACTGGAGGCTGAACTCTCCCACCCCTTCATCTTGATATATGACAATAGATTGTTTCATCGTGAGGCGCACCATAAGACATTGCCCAAAGCTGCGCAAGCATCCTGCAAACAGCCTGTTGAGAGTGCGTAAAAAGCCTTGAAAACCGCTTGGCACGGGGGCTTGCTGTGCTATAGTCGATTCATCCTTTAACTCATATATGTAATTTAAAAGAACGCAAAGCTGGAAGGCTATTTATGAAGATTACCATTGACCGCGCCGCCTTGATGAGATGTCTGAACCACGTGCAAAGCGCAGTGGAACGCAGGACGACCATTCCCATTTTGTCAAACGTGCTGATGAAGGCCGAGGACGGTGTTCTCACGCTGGCAACTACGGACATGGATTTGGAAATCAATGAGTCTGTTGCGGCGAATGTGGACAAGGCAGGGGCGACCACCGCGCCCGCCAGCACGCTGTTCGACATTGTTAAAAAACTTCCCGAAGACGCGGCTGTCGTGATGGAGCTTGATGGGTCAGGCAACCAGATGACGGTAAAGGCGGGGCGTTCAAACTTCCGTCTGGCCTGTTTGCCTGTGGCTGACTTTCCTGAAATATCACAAGGCAAACTTCCCTCATCTTTTTCTATTCCGGCCAATGAATTACGCGCGTTGATTGACCGCACAAAATTTGCCATGTCCACCGAAGAAACACGTTATTATTTGAACGGTATTTACTTGCACGCCGCCGATAATGATGGCGTAGACGTTCTTCGCGCTGTGGCAACCGATGGTCACCGCTTGGCACGTTTTGAAATGCCGCTCCCTGATGGCGCGGCAGGCATGCCTGGTATAATTATTCCCCGCAAGACGGTGGGTGAGCTTAGAAAACTTATTGAAGAGGCTGGCGATAGCATCAATGTGTCATTGTCCGAGGCCAAAATCCGCTTTGCTTTTGATCATATTGTTTTAACATCGAAGCTGATTGACGGGACCTTCCCTGATTATCAACGCGTTATCCCAAAGGGGAATGACAAAATTGTGGAAGTGAACCCCAAGGCCTTTTCCCGCGCCATTGACCGCGTGTCGACCATTTCCGATGGTAAATCACGCGCTGTAAAAATTGCGCTGAACGGTAAGACAATGACGCTTTCTGCGAACTCGCCAGAGGCTGGCTCTGCCACCGAAGATCTTGAAATCAACGGCAATGACAACATGGAAATCGGCTTTAATGCCCGCTATTTGCTGGATATCACGCAGCAGATTGAAGGGGATGGATGCCGTTTGACGTTGGCAGATTCTGCAAGCCCCACCATTATCGAAGATTCTGGTGATGCGTCCGCGCTCTATGTGTTGATGCCGCTTCGGGTGTAGAGGATTATCATGATGTCTGAAATATCATACCGCGCGGCAACGCCTGCCGATGCGGACACTATTTTTGACATGGTGTGTGAGCTTGCCGCGTATGAAAAGCTCCGACACGAAGTTGTGTCTGGCCCTGAACACTTCAAAAATCTTCTTGAAAACAAAGACCGATTTTTTGGTTACCTTGCAGAACAAGAAGGCCATGCTGTGGGTTTTTGTATGGGGTTTTATACGCTTTCGACGTTTCTTGGTAAAGCGGGGCTTTATATCGAAGATGTCTATGTGAAAGAATCTTGTCGTGGATTTGGCATTGGTAAAGCATTCTTTAAAATGGTGGCGCAACGCGCCCTTGATGAAGATTGCGGACGGATTGAATGGTCTGTGCTTGACTGGAATGAGCCAAGCATAAAGTTTTATGATAGTCTTGGCGCAAAGCCTTTGTCTGAATGGATTAAATACAGGCTTGATGGCGATGCTATTGGCCATGTCGCGGATATAAAATAAATGTCCTTTATTCAATCTCTATCTTTGCAAAATTTTCGCTGTTACGAGAGCGCGAAAATAACGGCCATTCACAAAGGTCTTATCGTTTTGTGCGGGCCCAATGGGGCAGGAAAAACCAATTTGCTTGAGGCTGTCTCGCTTCTCACCCCTGGGCGCGGCCTTCGCAATGCGGCCAATGATGAAATTCAAAAAAGAGATAGCGTCAACGGATGGGCCATCGCATCCAACATCGACACCCTTGGCGCAGATGTTCAAATTGGTACAGGTTTTGATACGCTTGCCAACAAGCGCACCATAAAAATCAACGGCGTGGTCGCAAAATCCCAAATGGCTCTGTCGGATTATTTGTCCTGTCTGTGGTTGACCCCGCAAATGGACAGGCTGTTTTTGGATTCTGCAGGCGGGCGCAGGCGTTTTTTTGACAAGCTTGTTTTCACGTTTGACTCCTCGCATGCGGGGCGCGTAACCCGATATGAGAACGCCATGGCCTCACGTTCCAAACTGCTCCGTGAGGGGCAGATGGATAAGGTTTGGTTAAAATCTTTAGAATCCCAAATGGCACAAACGGGTGTGGCGGTGGCGGCCGCGCGGCTGGAGTTTGCCTCCCGTTTGCAAAAAGCCTGTGATATGGCGCGGCAGGAGGAGGAAGGCTGGTTCCCCAAGGCACGGCTTTTTATACAAGGCACGGTAGAAGAACTCCTGCAAAAAATGCCTGCCGTAGAGGTGGAAGAGCTTTTCGCCTACCAGCTTGAACAATCGCGCGAACGTGATTCCCAAAATGGTGGGGCAGCCACGGGTGTGCATAAGTCAGATTTGGTGGTGCGTTATGCCGCCAAGGATATGGCGGCAGACCAATGCTCTACGGGGGAGCAAAAGGCTTTGTTAATAGGCATTGTGCTGGCACATGCGCGTTTGATGCATGGGGAACGCGGCGCGCCGCCCGTGTTGCTTTTGGATGAGGTTGCCGCGCATCTTGATGAGCATCGCCGTGCCGCGCTCTTTGAGCTTTTGCATGAATTGGGTGGTCAGGTGTGGATGACGGGTACCGATGTTTCCTTATTTTCTCCAGCAAAAAACAAGGCTCAGTTCTGGGGTGTTGAAAGCGCTCAAATTAGGGCAAAATAATCAATATATATCAATAGGTTATTTATGTTGAAAACAGGCTAAAAAAGGGTTGTTTTTGCTGTTTTTATACCCCCCTCCATGCTATAAAAAAGGCTTGTCTAAAAAGGTATTTTTCTTATGAGCGAAGCGATCAAAAAAATGGAAGTCGAGAACACGGAAAACGCGGAATATGGCGCGGAATCAATCAGGGTTTTAAAAGGTCTTGATGCTGTTCGTAAACGCCCTGGCATGTATATTGGCGACACCGATGATGGCTCTGGCCTACACCACATGGTCTATGAGGTTGTCGATAACGCGATTGACGAAAGCCTTGCGGGGCATTGTGATCGTGTTGATGTGATGATCAATTCTGATGGCTCTGTCACTGTTAAAGACAATGGGCGCGGTATTCCCGTAGATATTCACAAAGAGGAAGGTGTTTCCGCCGCGCAGGTGATTATGACCCAGCTTCACGCGGGCGGTAAGTTTGACCAGAATTCTTATAAAGTGTCTGGCGGGTTGCACGGCGTGGGGGTTTCGGTTGTAAACGCGCTGTCTGAAAAGCTGGTTTTGAAAATTCGCCGTCAGAATAAAATCTGGGAAATGGAATTCCGCCATGGTGATGCGGTTGAAGACTTAAAGGCCATCGGCGACATGGAGGCGGGCAGCCGAAACGGCACGGAAGTGACGTTCCTTCCCTCTAAAGAAACATTTACCCATGTTGAATTTGATTTTGAAACGCTCGAGGCACGCCTTCGTGAATTGGCGTTTTTGAATTCTGGCGTGAACATTTACCTCACCGATTATCGCGGGGCGGAAGAACGCCAAACCCATTTTCATTATGAAGGTGGCATTCAAAGTTTCGTTGAATATCTGGATCGCAACAAAAAGGCGATTATTAAAGCGCCCGTAACCTCCATGTTTGAAGAAAACGGAATCACGGTGGAATGCTCGCTGGAATGGACGGATGCGTACCATGAAACCATGCTGTGCTTTACCAACAATATCCCTCAGCGTGATGGCGGAACGCACTTGCAAGGCTTTAGAAATGCGCTTACCCGCGTTCTAAACAATTATGCCGAAGAAAAAGGCCTGCTCAAAAAAGAGAAAATCAAACTCTCTGGCGAAGACATGCGTGAAGGTTTGACCTGCGTGCTTTCTGTTAAAGTGCCAGATCCGAAATTTTCTTCGCAAACAAAAGATAAGCTAGTGTCATCCGAAGTGCGCCCTGTTGTAGAGGCGGCGATTAATGAAAAATTAGGCACTTGGTTTGAAGAAAACCCTGCTGAGGCCAAAAATATTGTCGGCAAAATTATAGAGGCTGGCCTTGCCCGCGAGGCCGCGCGAAAAGCGCGAGAGCTGACACGCCGCAAAGGTGTGATGGATATTTCCAACCTGCCGGGCAAGCTCGCGGACTGCCAAAGCAAAGATCCTGCAGATTCTGAAATTTTCATCGTTGAGGGGGATTCCGCGGGTGGTTCGGCCAAACAGGCGCGCGATCGTAAAAATCAGGCCATCTTGCCATTGCGCGGTAAAATTTTGAACACGGAGCGTGCGCGCTTTGACAAAATGTTAGGGTCTGAGCAAATAGGCACGCTCATCACTGCGCTTGGCACAGGCATCGGGATGGATGAATTCAATATTGAAAAAATCCGTTACCACAAAATTGTTATCATGACCGATGCGGACGTCGACGGCGCGCACATCAGAACGCTGCTTCTGACCTTCTTCTTCCGCTATATGCCCTCCATCATTGACCGTGGGTATTTGTATATCGCGCAGCCACCGCTGTATAAGGTCAAGCGCGGAAATTCTGGCGAAACATATCTAAAAGATGATGCGGCGATGGAAGATTATCTTATCAACGCATCCTTGGGGGATGTGCGCCTTGTGGAATCCTCTGGTTCCGTCCGTGCGGGCAATGACATTTTGGATGTGTTGAACAAATCACGCTCCATTCGTGGCGCGATTGCGTCCTTGGGGCAAAAAACGACCAGCCGCCCGCTGGTGGAACAGGCGGCCATTGCGGGTGCATTTGATGAAAGAATTTTTAATGATGCCGATTATGCGCAAAACGTTTGTGGCTTGCTGGCCGATCGCATGAACGCCCTTGCCGCCAAAAATGAGAAAACATGGAAAGTATCCTTTACCCCCGTTGGCGGTTTTGTGCTCGAACGCATGGTGCGCGGCGTGAGTGAGCGTCTTCGCTTGTCCATCGACAACATGAAATCAACAGATGCCAAAAAAATCCAAGACATGTCACCATGGATTGTCGAAAACTTTAATGGCGGCGCACGTTTGATGGTCGGCGAAAAAGAGGCCGCAAAGGTCAACGGTCCTTATGGCTTGTTTGACTCTGTGCTTGAAGTCGGGCGCAAAGGTATCACCATATCGCGTTATAAAGGTTTGGGGGAAATGAACCCAGAACAATTGTGGGAGACAACGCTTGACCCCAACGCCCGTGTGTTTTTGCAGGTCAAAGTCAAAGACGCCGAAAAAGCATCCGAGCTTTTCACGACGCTCATGGGTGATGTGGTTGAACCACGCCGTGATTTCATTCAGGAAAACGCGTTAAAGGCCAACGCGGACGTTTAGGTTTACCGTATGACCGATCAAACAAAAAAGGGTGCGCCTGACTGCGGGTTATATTTAATATTGCCTCAAGATTGGACATCACCTGATTTTTTAAAATACTTGCGTGATATTTTTCGCGCCATCAACGCATCGCCATTTGAAAAGAACGCGCATGTCATTGAACTACGCCTTGATGAATCTCCCAAAACAAAAGACGGGCTTGAAATTGTTCACGCTATGGCTGCGCTTACAAAGTCCCAAGGGGTTGTCTTTGTTGTCTCGAACGATGTTGCGCTGGCCAATGCCGTTGGCGCCGATGGTGTAATGCTTAATAACATTGATGATGTTGAAAATGCCCGCACCATTTTGGGTGATGATGCCATCATCGGCCTTCGCTGCGGGTTATCGCGCCGCATGGCGTCTGCTGCGTTGGATGCTGGCGCAGATTACGTGTCGTTTTATGATGGCGCGCGTGGGCATATTGACCCCGCCATCATTCACTGGTGGCAGCTGAAAACTGACAATCCATGTCTGGTAGAGGCCAACATAACGGCCAATGATTGCGCCTTTTATGTGGACGCAGGCGTTGATTTTATAGATTCCAGTCATTACGTATGGAGTCATCCTGATGGCGTGATGCAAGGGATTGTCAACATGATGGATGCCATCAACGAAACATTACACGGGCGCATAAGGCAGTATCATTAAATTTTAGTGAAAGCGCGGAGCTTCATATTTTAGAAGGGGTTTTTTGGGGGGCGGCACTTCCAAATCTTTATGACCGCGTTGAATTACCCACGTTTTTGGATTTTCTAAATCTTCGCAACTGATAAAAGCGCAATCTTCGTTTCCGCTGTGTTCAAGAGGTGCACTAAGTTGTGCACCCCCCGCCATTATGCCAGAGAAAGCAAAACCCTCATCCAAAAGTTGATTTATTTTGCCTTTCAGCTCAGAAGGGAGGTTAAGCCTGTTGTATATATCTGATAAATTGACCATGATGATTTCATATAAATAATTAAAAATTATGTCAACAAATATTTTACGATTGCGTTTTATCCCATTGATTGTTAAAGAAAAATCATGAAATCACTCACCCAAAAACTATCGGATATTGTAGGATCGGCGTTTAAGGCGGCGGGGCTTGATGAATCATACGGCGCGGTGCGTGTGGCCGACAGGCCAGATTTGGCGCAATTTCAATGCAACGGCGCGATGAGTGCGGCCAAAGCCGCCAAGAAAAACCCGCGGGAGGTTGCATCAACCGTTGTTGAACAGCTTTCGAAGAATGACATATTTTCAAAAATCGAAATTGCTGGCCCAGGATTTATTAATTTAAACATCACGGATGACTATCTGAATGCCCATTTGGCAGATGTTGCAAAAGACTCCCGCCGTGGTGCGCAAGATGCGGGGCAGGGGCAACTTGCGGTGCTGGACTACGGCGGCGCAAATATTGCCAAGGCCATGCATGTTGCGCATCTTCGTGCGGCGGTCATTGGAGATTCCATTCGCCGTATCATGGGCTTTTCAGGGTATAAAACACTGGGTGATGTCCACATGGGTGACTGGGGCACGCATATGGGCATGTTGATTGATGATTATATATCACACAATGAAACCGCCCTTGTGAATGATACTGACCTTTCATCACAAAAATCTATTGATGCGCTGATGGACGATATGGCCATGCGCTATCCGCGTGCATCTGCGGCAGCAAAGGAAAATCCTGAACGCATGGCGCGGGCGCTTGCAACAACGGTGAAGCTACAAAATAAAGAAGAACCGTACTTCGCACTTTGGACAAAAATCCGCGAAGTGTCTGTTTTGGGCATGAAGTCAAACTATGGTTTGCTTGGCGTTTATTTTGATTTGTGGAAAGGCGAGGCAGACGTGCATGATTATATCGCCCCCATGGTTGAGGAGTTACAATCAAAACATATTGCTGTGGAATCTGATGGCGCATGGATTATTCCTGTGGCAAGGAATGATGACAAAAAGGAATTTCCACCACTTATCTTGTATAAGCGTGATGGTGCGGTCATGTACGGCACAACCGACATGGCGACGATTGTTGAGCGCGTGAAGCTCTATAACCCCGATAAAATTGTTTATATTGTTGACCAGCGTCAGTCTTTGCATTTTGAACAGCTGTTCCGCGCCGCGCGTATGGGCGGCCTTGTGCGTGATGATGTGGAACTCACCCATGCGGGCTTTGGCACTATGAATGGAACAGACGGCAAGCCCTTTAAAACCCGGGCGGGTGGCGTGATGCGCCTTGATGATTTGATTTCGATGGCCATAGAAAAAGCCAAGGCGCGGATGGATGAAGCGAACATCGCCAAGGATATGGACGCTGCGGAATTGCAAAGCGTTGCCCACAAAGTTGCGATCGCGGCTATTAAATTTGCTGACCTTCAAAACACGCGTCATGCGGACTATGTTTTTGATATTGACAGGCTGACAAGCTTTGAAGGCAAGACGGGCCCTTATTTGTTATACCAAGCGGTACGGATAAAATCGCTTTTGAAAAAGGCGGGCTATCAAGAAGACGCGTTCGCTTTGTCCTTGCAAGATGTTGACAGGCCCTTGGCGTTGCTGTTGACCGAATTTCCTGAGGCGGTGGACGCCGCCCTTAAAAACTATGCGCCGCATTATCTGTGTGATTACGCGTATAGACTGGCGCAGGGCTTTAGCTCATTCTATGGCAACTGCCATATTTTGTCAGAAGAAAATGCGGCACTTCGTCAAAGCCGTTTAGAGCTTTGCGCCCAGACCTATAAGAACCTTGAAGCCGCGCTTGGTGTCTTGGGTATCGAAATTCCAGAACGCATGTAATTTTGTGGAATTTATTCCTGTAATGTGATAGAATTTATTTCGGATGTGTGCTGTTGCGCCCAGCATAAATGTTGACCAACATTCTGCTTCAAAAAAAAGATGCCCTCAAGTACACCAACATTAACCATTGCTGGCTGGCTTTAGATATTTGGTAAATGTAACAGACCTGCGGCCAGGCTTTTGCGGGCGCACGGTTTTGCCAATCATCGCCTCAACGGCATCAAGGAAATTATCATTGCCACGGGGACGACCAGTTTGCAGGTGACGCTCTATGGCTTTTGGGTCTTGTGCTTTGGGCCAATCTTGTAGAAAGGCTGTCCAGTCAGGTACAAAGTGCAAAAGTGGCTTTTCAGTCGTTAGTAATTTATCCTCACGGCCTTTTATGTGCGCGCGTGCGCTGCTCCAAAGATAATTTTCGGGCGAAGGCGTAATGCCAGTAAATACAGGAAGGGTTTCGATATATCTCGCGGCGTTGAGCAAGTGGTTTTCATCCATGGGGTATGATGAAAAACGGTCTTGAAACAAATGCCCGCGCCATTGCTTTCGGTCATTAATGCGGCGGGTGTAGCGGCGATGTGCCTCGCCCAGGGCGCGGCCAAGGGAAAGTTCTTTTTGCGGGACGGCGATAAGCTGAATTTGGTTGGGCATCAGGCAATAGGCCCAGATGGAAACGCCGCGAGCCGAGCATTCCTCGCTCAAAAACTCAATATAGGCTTCATAGTCGCTTTTTTCAAAGAAAATAGGCTCGCCACGGTTGCCACGTTGTGTAACATGGTGGGGCGTATCAGGGAGTACGATTCGTGCGATTCTGGCCATGCAGGGAGATTAGGACAAATCTTTATAGGCGTCAAGAATTCTATCCTGTCCCTGAATTTATCGCTCTATAAGAGAATTGTAAAATATATAGCCTGTGCTTCCGCTGTTGTCCTGATAACAAGCAGTGCGTTTTCCGCTAAGGTTCGCGGCGTCATCATCACCGACTATCGCTGTGTTGGCAAAGCTCCCGCTAAAGGCAGTAAAGTCACCCATGCCATCATCATCTACAGGGGTGGTCGCAAAATTATATTGCAAGGCCAGATTAATCTGTTCGCAAATCTGCGGCGTGAGGCCAGAGATAACGAAGGCAAGATCCGCGCAAGCGGAGGCGTTGGCAGAACAGCCCAGCCCGTTCAGGATAACGGAGCCTGATATGGTGTAATTATAGTTTCCAATCTGCGCATACGTTATGTTTGCACCCGCCGCATCAAACAGGTGGCATGTTTTGTCTGTGGGGGCATTGGCGTTGTATAAATCAGGCGCTGTGTTGGTAATAGCACTGTCCCCGTTCCAGTCACGTTGAATGCTAATCTGGTTTTCCGAACAGCCACGCTGACGTAGCTTTTCAATGGCTTTGGAAATTGTACTGGCTGTGTTGATCATTTCAACAGCCGTAATTTTTTCCTGATGTTTTGTCAGGTTGCCCTGCCCTGTTTTGGCACTGTTTATAAAGGTGTAGGCCAAAAGACCAAACAGGACAACACCCATCAAGACAAAGACGATAGCGTTGCCAGACTGGTTGCGGTTCATGCGTTATTCCTTGGGCTGCTTAAAGAGTGCGGCAGAAAAATCATTCGCCGCTATTTCAAGGATTTTTGTAGTTTCCTCGTCCAGCTTTGCTCTTTCTGGCACGGACTCTTCTTTGGCAAGATCGGCCCATGATACTTTGTTCGCTTCGGACACGGGCGCGGATTCTGGTTGTTCGTTGGTCTTCTTGAAAAAGCCCATAGGGCCTTTTGCAGCCGCGCTGCCAGCGTTGTCCCGTGTTGCTGTAAGCTGAGGAGAAGATGGGGCGGTGTTGGCGGCGCTTGTAGAGGATGGTCTTGTTGCTGTCAGAGGCGCGGGCGCATCTGAATCTTCCGCGCCACCTGACAAAGCCTTGGCGGCTTCCTCAGGATATTGGCTGGCATGGAATCTTGCCAGTGCGATAATGCCATGTTCTATAGGGTCTTGCGAATATTGTTCACCAAGCCTGTATCCTTTGACAAGCTCTTCAATCACTTCAGGTGTTTGCGCGCGCACGTCTGCTTTGGCAGCTGTCCAGTTTTTGCTGACCATATAATCGCGCAGTTTTCGAATGTTTTCGCGGTGCTTTATAATCTGCTCATCTGGTGGTGGAAGCGCCAAAAAGCGCGATACGCGCATGGCTTTGGCATGGCCAGGGTTGGAATAGAATATTTGAACGTCAATGACGGTTCCTTCAAAAATCATAATGGCCTCGCCCTCACGGAGTTTTTTCAAATCTCCGTAGTCGGCGCGGTCAGCCGCCGTAATGCTGGCGCCCTGATTATCATAGAACGAGCCAGTGGATACGCCGCCATGCAGCTGGAAGCCTGTTGTCTGCATAATAAGCGCTTTACCAGCCTGACGTTCGAAATAATCTTTTGTGTCGGTCGGGTCAGAAAGCTTGCCGAAAATCTTGATGTTACAGTTACCCGTGATAGAGCGGGATTCCTCTTTCACACGCTTTTGCAACGCAGGCAAATCCTGCGCCGAGAACACGAGGGAGAAGCCCAAGGACCGTGCCTGCGCCGCCATAACGGCCATACCGTCTGATACGTAATATCCAACCTCGTCAAACACAGTCATAAACGGTGTGGAGGAGTGGGTTGGTTTGTTTTCAATGACGGTGGAAGATTCTCCTTCGACGGTAGATCCCAGCGTTGACCCCATCATTCCTTTTAAAGTGGCGGCAACAATTTTACCAAGGTTGGCGGTCTCATCCGAGGACTTTTCAAGCGCAGGAATAAGAACGATGAGAATACGGCGGTTCAGAACAATGTCCACCATGTCCACGTCTGCCGCTTGCGTATCAAAGATGTAACCGTAATCATCGCCCAAAGATTGCAATGAGCGTGTAAACTGCATGGTCAAATAACCGTGCTGCTGGCGCACCGTTGTCGTGTCAACCATCGGCTGGTCTGGCCCTGCGGGCTTTTCTTTGCCGTTGTCATCAAAGGCCGCGTCCACATAGCCAGGCAGTGTATCAAGGTATCCCTTGATGCTTTCGCGGAAAGCATCGGGCAATGCATCATCGCGCGACAGCTTGATAACATTCGGAAAGTTCAAGTAATCGCGAATGGATGATACAGACAATGGAATGTCCTGATGGTCACGCTTCCATGTAAGCGCAGGCATAAGGGATGAAATCAAGGATACCGCACGCTCTTTCCACATGGCGTTGTCACCTTCTGCTTGCGGCATAAGTGATACAAGCATGTTGGTGAGGTATGAGGCAGAGCCAGATGAAAACGGGTTCATGGTGTTTGAAGGGGCTTGCGCGTCAGAGTTTCCTGTCATGTAGTTCAAGACAAACAAATCATCATCGCGGCCAAAGCGGCGGACGAGAGAGGACAGGGATGACCACAAATCTGTGTCGGCCTTACCGTCAATATAAACAAAGCCAGACCCCCATGTCAGGGCGTTGGTGACAATAGATTTTAGTCCTTCTGTTTTACCAGCCCCTGTTGTCCCAAGATATAGAATATGAGTTCTGGCATCAGAATTGGAAAACCATATTTCTTCTTTTGTGTTCTGTCCTGCGCGCGTGTTGCCAAGATATAAAATTCCCTCTGGTCTTCCCCCACGGCCGCCGCTCATGTTGTTGCGGTCAATAAACTTTGAATCCATGGGCAGCCTGAACGGCATCATTCTTTTGCGCTTTTTCAGCCACCAGAAATAAAGAAGGATGAAAATAAGAATAAGATCCGCATACATTTTTGATTGCGGCATAAAATAAAACGGCAGTGCAAACATGACAAAAACGGTAAAGGCGTGCCCTGGCCTTGAAAGCCATTCGCCCAGCCGCACATACATCGGGCGCACGTCCCGAAGGTGCTGGTAATAGCCGTATCGTTTTTCATTAATGGCCATGGAGTATTAAAAACCTCTCAACATTTCGTCGGCAGATTGTGGAACGCCGCTTTCGCCCGTGGGTGTGCCATCAACGCTGGTGGCACTGTTTTCAAGCGCCATATCCTGTGATGGCGGTGTGTAGGGCGCGTTTTTTGCCATGTAGGCAAAAAGGAAAATTACGACCAGAACACCGATAAAAGCAAAAACCCATTTTAGGACTTCTGTGTTGGGTGTTAAAAAATCACCCTGCGGCATGTTTTTGTCGGCCTTAAAAGAGGCTTGGTTTTGTGCGCTGCTGGCCATCATTTGCCCTTGCGCGTTTTTTAAAGCATGGGATACAGCCATAAGTGCCTTCACGGCCTTCTCTTTTTCTTCAAACGGCGCAATGTCATGCACATCCCCCTTGGCTGTCTTTAACAAAAGCAAAAAACTGCTGTCGGGGGTTTTTCTAACCTCAAGGGCGGATGACTTAACACTGCCCAGCTCCATCTTCCAGACAATGGGGTTGACAGCATCAGGCAGGGACAAGATTAAATGGCCGTCCACAACACTGGCGGTGGATTCTAGAGTGTCGTCTGGTTGTTTCCAAAGTGTTTTCATGTTGCGTAAAGGTTCCATTGTGTTATGCCGTTTTCAATTTTTTAATGCCGCGCTTTTTAGACATGCTGTAGTCAATCTGCGGCAAGGTTCTAGCTTTGCTGGATTCTAAATACTCTTTTAAAGATTTGACAGGGTCATCTGTTTTCGGTCTGGGGATAGGGCGCTGCGCCATTTTTTCGGCCTTGAAGTGTGCCACCGCGCCTATTGCTTCCATGTGCAAGGATTGCCGGCCTAAATTATTCAAAGGATACCACAGTTCACGGGCGTGCGCGCGAAGCCAGACAAACTGGGCGGGGGCCAGAACACCGCCTTCTTCACGCGCCGTTACAAGCGCGCGCATCAGGGCTGTTGTTTCCCACGCATGCTCGTTGCATTTTTTTAAAACGATGTTTGATAAAGAAGGGTTTGACAAAACAGCGCGCGCCTCACGCAGAACTTTGGAATTGATTTTCAGCCCCCGCTTATGGTCCCAGCATTGCGCAAGTCGTCCCAGTAAAATATCGGCATCATTGCGTTTTCTGCTCGCCTTTAAGCAAAAGGAGGCAAGCATAACCTGTTTGTAAGGGCTGAGGTTTTTATACCCCTTCCATCGTCCGCCCAGTTGTTTTGCAAAAGCCTTTCCTGCGGCTTCTTCATCAATTTTGTTATCGATCACAGGAATTTCGTTATACACAACCCACTCTTCGGGCGACAGTGCTTCTGCAAAGATAGGCAGATCCGCAGGCACATCCGCACCAGGTGGGCGAGGGGGCAGGTTCGAAGGATTGAAGGTTATAAAGGGCGAAATAATGGGAAAAATATTCGCCTGTTTTTTGATAAAGCTGTTCAGATCAAACGTTTGTCTATGCTCTGTCCCAGGTCCTTTAAACAAAGCCCAAAGCCCAAAACATAATGATATTATTGTAATGATTAGTATAAAGGGGGTGTTTCCAACCACTGCCGTAATTTGCATGAAGTTGGAGTCAATTTGCTCAGGTGTAATCTTTTTTGTGATCTCTAAAAGTTGATTGAGGTTTATGTCTTGTCCTTGCACAGGAACCGCGTAGTTGTCATCCACAAACCATGAGGCCAGCCACATTTCGCCGTAACGAATCCAGCGGATAATGTTTTTTATGGCTTCGCTGTTGTACCACCAAATCAGATAGCCAATCGCGGCAAACACGCAAAGCAGAATTCCCCATCCCATGGCGGCATCGCTGGTGGCACTTTTTTTGTCAGACATGGCGTATCGGCTTAAATCTTATGGTTGCGGGCATTTTGGTTATCTCTTTATAATCTAACAGAAATCATAGAGTTTTTACAAAAAATAAAGCAAATTTGGCAGATGTTTTCCCAAAGTTGAAAAAACTGTAAAAAAAGCTATGTAAGTGGACAAATTTTTGTTACATATCTGCACGAAATTTTTATAAAGCCTTTAGATTAACCATAATCAATCTTGGTTAATTCCATGTGCCGGTTTAGCTCAGCGGTAGAGCAGCGGTTTTGTAAACCGAAGGTCGGGAGTTCAATCCTCTTAACCGGCACCATTTCTCAGTTTGTTATCCTTCAGTTGAGTTCGTACATGACCCTAAAAGCATTGATTTTTAAGGGGTTTATGCTTTTTTATGCTTTTTTGTGTTCGCCATAAATCGTTTACAGCCGTGAGATTTGGGGGCAAGATAGTGGGGCAAGTTTGTAGATTAGGGGGCAAGATGAAACTAACCGATACCGCGTGCAAAAATGCCAAACCCGCTGAAAAACCATACAAACTCTTTGATGGGGCAGGTTTGTATTTAGAGGTTATGCCCAGCGGGAGCAAGCTTTGGCGTATCAAATACCGTTATTTGGGGGCAGAACGCCGCTTATCCCTTGGGGCATATCCTATTGTGACTTTGGCGGAGGCGCGGGAAAAACGGGATGAGATCAAGAAATTGCTGACCCGTGATATTGACCCCGCGCAAGAGAAACGTGAGAAAAAGGGTGAGATCATGCGTAATGCAGGAAACACATTTCACGCTGTTGCCCTTGAATGGCATGAAAACCATAAAGAACGCTGGAGTGAAGGGTATGCCCAAAAAATTATGCGTTGCCTTCAAATGAATGTTTTCCCCTATATAGGGTTACGCCCAATATCCCAGATTACTCCGCCTGAATTGCTTGATTGTTTGCGGAAAGTTGAAAAACGTGATGCCCTTCATATTGCGGGGAAAACAAAGCAAATATGCGGAATGGTTTTTCGATATGGCATTCAAACAGGAAAATGTGAACGTGATGCCTCCTCAGATTTAAAAGGCGCGTTAAAAACCCGCAAGACAAAACATTATGCTGCCTTTGATGCAAAAGACCTGCCCGAATTTATGAGAACGCTGGAGCGAAACGAGGCAAGGTTGTATGAACGCACCCGCCGCGCCATATGGCTGTCCCTTCTTACCTTTCAAAGACCAGGCGAGATCAGACAAGCGCAATGGTCAGAAATTGATTTTGATGAAAAGGTTTGGTGTATCATGGCCAATAAAATGAAAATGCGCCGTGACCATATTGTGCCTTTGAGCAAACAGGTCATAAAAATCCTCATGGAGCAAAAAGAAGAAACAGGCCATCTCAACACAGATTGGGTATTCCCATCACAGGTGCGCCCCAAACAGGCCATGAGTGATGGAACTGTGAATGCCGCCCTCAAACGCCTTGGCTTTGCTGGCGAAGCCGTAGCGCATGGATTTAGGGCTTTGGCACGCACAACCATTCGAGAGGAGTTGGGATATGATTCTGAAATCATCGAAAAACAGTTGGCGCATAAAACAAGAGACCCCTTGGGCGAGGCTTATGACAGGACAAAGTTTCTGCAAGAGCGTAAAAAAATGATGCAGGAATGGGCGAATTATTTGGATATAGCTTCGGCGGGCGGGAAAGTCATACAAGGCAAATTTAAGGGAAGGACGTAAAATGAAAGAAGAATGGTGGAATTTGGATCAGGCTGTGGGTTGGGTGATGACGCGCGATGAAAATGTTGTGTCAAAATTGAAGGATGGCGGTCTTGCGGCTTTCATAATTTACCCAAAGAATCCCCCTTTCTGTTTCAGCAAAACAGATGGATATAGTGGAAGTTCAATTGATTTAATAAATGCACTCAAAAAAGGGCAGGTCATTGCCACGGGTTTTGAAAATGGCTTGGGTAATCATGCCATAGAAATTAAACCTGAGTCTTGGGAACGCCTTGAAATAAGAAACCTTACCAAACCCAGTATTGCTGTAAACGAAAATGGAACGTATTGGTCACAAGTGCTTTTAAAATCCAGCAATATAAAAAGATTTTTTCCAAAGACAGCATTTTCTCCTTTAGAGGCCGTAGATGCGCAAGAATTAGACAATATTATCAATATGCTAATTGAAGAGTGCAGAAAAAATAAAACAAAGTTAAATCGTGAAAGCTTATATTCAAAAGTTAATGCACGCTTATCCAAAGAAAGAGTTACATTTGAATGGGCAAAAGAAAAAATTAAAACCCTTCCAGCCGATGTAAAAAACCTCAAACAGCGTCCATCAAAAAACTCGGATAAATAAGTCGGGCACTTTTTTATCCTTATCCGTGTTATCCGATTTTTTAAATTCAATCCATTTGGTTGATAAAGAGTTCGTGAAACGCATAGTGCGTTCATTTGAACAGAAAATGAGGAATGATCATGGAAAACACCCTTTTAAGTATCCCTGAAGCTTGTGAAAAATTAAGAATTGGAAAAACCCGATTATATGAAATTCTTAACGCTGGACAAATCAAAGCTGTCCGTATGGGTAAAAGAACCTTAATCCCTGTCGCGGCCATTGACGATTTTATCAATGGCCTTGAACCCTTTAAAACAAACAAGGGGTATGTGCTTCAAACCCCCGTGGAAGTCCAAAACACCATAACAGACTAAAAACGCATGGACGGGCTTCTGACGGCCAAGGAAGTGGCAAAGGCACTTAACCTTAAAGGTGATACCTTGAAACGGTGGAGGCAAAAAGGGATTGGAGTCCCCTACATCAAACAGGGTGCAACAATCCGTTATGAGGCCAAAGACGTTTTGGAGTGGATAGAAAGCCACAAACGAAGGTGACACCTGTAAGAAATATTCATTCCCACAGCGTGGAGGGATGGGGTTTTTGCAGAAATATGCGAACAAGCAAAAAGGGGGATAGAGTGGGATGCGGGGGGATGCAGGGGGATTTGGGGGGATTAAGGGGGATGGATTCACGGAAAAATATTTAAACACGAAAAACGACCAAACCCAAGGCCTACATGGGATAGAGCCTAATGCACCATACGAGAGTTTTGCAAAAGCCACTTTATTAGTATGTAACAAACTTTCATACACCCACGAAAGCCATTATATGTCGCAAAAGCAGGTTGCGGGGTTATTTGAGCATGTAAGGCAATGTCATATGACGGGCAGACCGTTAAACCGCTTCATGACCATTCAGATGAAAGACCTGCAACAAAAATCACCCCAAAAAACCATAAACGACCTGATGGAGAAAACGCGAAAATGGCTTAAAAGCAAAGGCCATGATCCCGCCTATTTGTGGGTATTGGAGAATGGGGAAACGAAGGGCATACATGCGCACCTGATTATTCACATCCCAAAGCACTGTATCCATGATTACAAACGCCTTATAAAAAAATGGCTTCCACTTGAAATAACAAAAACCACGCTGGACTTTAAAACCATCAAATACCCCCACTATGGCCACGTTGGAACACGGTCATGCGTTTACGGCGTTTTAAAATATATGTGTAAAGGGATAAACCCAAGTACCCCCACGCATGACATTAAACCGATATATCAGGGCGAGATTGTGGGGCGAAGGTGCGGCCATTCCATGACAATTAATACTGTGAAGTAACTGGGAAAAAATGCCCGTTAAAGGGATACAGATAAACCATATTATGGGATGTTTTTGCAATTCTGGCACTTTGGCGTGGGATTTGTGCAAACCCAATTCAAGTACTTCTTGGATTGATAAATTTTTCTATAATGCCTATAAAGGTTTTGGTTTGTTCAAATTGGCAGATCGGGGTCTGATAAACCTCCCATTAGACGGTGACGTGTCCGTCATCACGTCGCTTCTCGGTTTTGACCGGGGAGCGGCGGCGAATGTCCAAAGCTTCGGCTTAAAGGCCGTCGCGGTCGTTCTAATGCGGCTTTATCATCTCCGGTCACCAGAGTGGACAACTCTGGTGATTTTTTTTATGGGGTTTTTTAAAGTGAGCAAAAAAATAAATGTGAGCATAACTTGTCCAGAATGCTCTCAGGCTTTTTCGGTCGAACTTTATCGAAGTATATGGGTAGAAGACAATAAAAATTTGGATCTAATTAAAAACGATAAAATCAATGTCATGACATGTCCTCGATGCCATTTTCACCAGCGTGTTGAGTTTCCGTTTCTTTGTACCAACGTCAAACGCGGCTTTGCCCTGTGGTATGAACCATACCCCGATCCCCAGATTGACAAGGACATTGCCGATTACAAAAAAATGATGGGTCAGAACAGCTTTTATGCGAGAGCCCCAAGAATTCCTGTCTGGTCAGATTTTAAGAAAAAGCTGATCGAAATGGAGTCATCATCACCAATCAGTGCTAAGCCTATTTCGATTTCCCCAGACATGCAGAAAAAGATAGCTGGGTTTGTTGAATACCTTGAGGAAAGAAAGCGGCTTCAAGAATTGTTTGATGGCCCCCTGAAAACTAAGGGTCTATTCCCTAACGTAGAACAAACCCCCGATTTCCCTTTTTCAAACTATAAAACTACTGTATCGGCAATTCAGTCTGGAAAAGCACACCTTTCTTTTGGATTGCCTAACCATGTGGCGTTTAACGCCATAGCTAACCGTAGGGAAAAAATTCAACACCTTGTGGGTATGCTGTCCTACTGGCTGGCTGGCCCGATTGTGCTGATTGCTGGGGCCGTGATGTCAGAAAACTATTGGCTTTTCCTTTGGGGCTTGTTGCTTTTTCCTTTGGCATTTTTCGGCACGCATCCGCATTACAAAAAATCACCCAAATTTTTAATTTTTTTAACTATTGGCTTTTTTGTTGGGTTAATTGATGGGCATATTCCAACAATTTGTGTTTCGATTTTTTTGTTTCTGGTTATTGCTGGCTATAGTTTTAACCGACATTTATACAATCGAGTCTTGATTGAGAGATCCCTTGAAATAGAAAGTGCGTTAATGTTTTTATTAGGCTGTAATTATTTACAACTTTGTGACAAAAATTGGTCATTGCTATGGACTCCTGCATGGCTAAAAGACAAAGAAAAGATTCAAAAAAATGGAGCAGTAGAATCAACAATATGAAGAGCATATGGTAAATTGGAGTAAAATATGGCACAGGAAATGACCGCTATCTCACATAAATTTCTCGGCTTTGTGTCCATCCTTTTATTTTTAGCGATTGCGCCAATGCCTTACGGATTTTATACGTTCATTAAAATTATCGTGTGCGGTTGTGCTGGGGCAATTTTCTATCAGTTATGGGATAAGGGTTATCGCGGAATATGGCTGTGGGTTTGGGGTATGATTGTAATCCTGTTTAACCCCGTGGCTGAAATTCACATGACCAAAGAGGTTTGGATGGTTGTTGATGCGCTGGCTGGGAGTCTGTTTGGTTATGCCGCATGGGTTAAATTTAATCACAAAGTATAATTAAAAATAACAACACCAAACCAAATTGAAACCCTAAGGTTAGCTTTTAAAAACCCTAGGGTTTTGGTGCCTAAATTAAAAATATGTTGGTGTTGCTCATTTAATATGGAATCTTCATTACCCTAAACGAGCACTGAGATCGGGTTTTTGAACAT
>CAUJHK010000048.1 GCA_963204715.1 Pseudomonadota bacterium
CAACATTGATGGGTTTTATCCCTTTAAAGACTTACAAGGCTCAGGTTCGGGCCCCAACAGTGGAAACATTGCTGGCTATCAAACCAAAAACGACACGCGCCAGCTTCCCACGACCTGTCCTGGCCAACCTGTCCCACCCACAGGCTCAACCGCAACATCAGGCTGGGCGGGTGTCTACAACGCCACTGTAAACGCAAACAATGCGGTCTATCCTTTTGCACAACCTACAGGACAGTCTTTCCAAACTGTGCGCGGCATCATTGCGCCGGCCAGCGGTTGCGGATCTCCTATCATGACAGGTATCAGTGTTATTCTTGATCCCGCCACAACACAAACTTATCCCGACGGGATTTGCGTGGTGCCGGGCTGTTCCTATACCAAAAACCAGCAATGTCAGTAACGGGTTAGTGTTTGGACTGCCCCTCTTTGTGCTTCATATATTGAAGAACAATCTGTGCAATCTTTTCCTTGTCCACGGCCTCTGTTTTGCTCTCAACCGCTTCAGGTAAAATATCTTGTGCAAAAACTTTGCTGGGATAGACCTGCCCATTTTGCCCACCCACAGCAGTCATAGTCTTGGCAAATTCAGACGGCGGTGCTTTTTCACCCGCAGGCTCATGCCCCTCTGCCGGCATCATGGATGAAAATTTCTGGCGCATGGCCTCTAAAAACTTCGGGTCTATTTTGGCGCGTGTATCCCGCAACACCGCCATGGCGCGCTCGCGTAAAATCCTACTCCCTGCGCTTCTTTGTTTTTTGTCCGTCATCTGTTTTACGGCCTTTCTTTACGGAATAACCCCTATACCTTCTTAAAACCTTGTCCTATTATACCCCCATAAACATCAGGATGTATAAGGCTTAGGTATAATTATCCATGACGGCGCTGCTTTCATTATATAACATAACTCTGCGGGTGGGTGAGCCTATGCTCAATCTTCTGCTCAAGCAGCGCCTTAAAAAAGGAAAAGAAGACGCCGCGCGGCTTGATGAACGCAAAGGCATTGCCACGCGTCCCCGCCCTTCAGGAAAGCTTTTATGGATTCACGCCGCAAGCGTGGGTGAATCCCAGTCCGCCCTTGTGTTGATTGACGCTGTCGGCGCAGCTGCGCCTGATTGTAAAATACTGGTCACCACTGGCACAGTGACATCGGCCGCCCTTATGCAAGACCGTCTGCCTGCCCATGCTTTTCACCAGTACGCCGTCATTGACCATCCCGCGTGGGTGGATCGTTTTTTAAACCACTGGCAACCAGACCTTGCGCTTTGGATAGAATCAGAGCTTTGGCCAAACACGCTCCTCGCGCTTAAGCGTGATGCAATTCCTGCAATTTTGGTGAATGCGCGCCTGTCTGATGCTTCATTTGCCACATGGTCATGGTTTCCAAAAACTGCGAAGGAGATTCTGGGCGCCTTTCCATTGGTGCTGACACAAACACAAACAGACGCGCAAAGGTTCAAAGCATTGGGCGCAGATAATGTCTATGCCGCAGACAATATAAAATTTAGCGCATACCCCTTGCCCTGTGACAAAGGTCAGCTTGCGCATCTGCAAAAAGCCCTGTCATCACATACCCCTATATGGGTCTTTGCCAGCACGCACGCAGGCGAAGAAGAGATTGCCTGCAACATTCATAACAAGCTTAAAAAACACTTTCCAACCATTCTTACCATTGTCGTACCGCGCCACCCCGATCGCCGTGACGAGATTGTCAAAACATGTCAAAAAACAAACGTTCCCTTTGCCCTGCGTTCTGCCTCTCCCTCGCCAAACTTTGAAAAAGATGGTGTTTATATTGTCGACACTATGGGGGAACTCGGTCTGTTCTATTCGCTTGCCACCATCGCCGTCATAGGACGGTCTTTCAGCCTTGATGGTGGTGGCGGGCATAACCCTATAGAGGCTGCGCAAATGGGGTGCGTTGTTCTGACAGGGCCTAACAATCAGTTTCAACGTCCTCTTTATGATGACATGGCGCAAGACAAAGCTGTCATTGAAGTGCCTGATGAAACCGCTTTGTTTAATGAGCTTCTGGCAGTCATGTCATCACCAGAAAAACTGGAGGTCATGAGGCATAACACAAAAAAATTTCTGGAAAGAAAATCTGGTGTTATAAAAACCATCTTGGCGCACCTTATGCCTTTTATACAAAAGAGTGAGAGGCAAGATGCCGCTTAAAACACCAAAATTCTGGCAATCTGACAATCTTCTCGCACGCGCACTTTTGCCGCTCTCGTGGCTGTATGGATATGTGTACCGTCTTAAACAGCGCTTTCAAAAACCCTATACATCCACCCTGCCTGTTCTTTGCATCGGCGGCGTTGTTGCAGGTGGCAGCGGCAAAACACCCGTGCTTCAAGCCTTGCTAAAACTGATCATGGAACACAAAATCTATGGACGCCCCGTTATCTTGACGCGCGGATATGGGGGAAGCATAAAAGGCCCCTTGATGGTTGACCTTTCTAAGCATACTGCAAAAGATGTGGGCGATGAGGCCATGATTCACGCACAATACGCCAATGTTCTTGTTGCTAAAAACCGCGCTGATGGCGCGATGCTGGCAGAGATGATGGGCGCGGATATCATCCTCATGGATGATGGTTTGCAAAACACCTCCCTTCATAAAGACATCTCCTTCCTTGTCATCAACTCACACCAATCTTTGGGCAATGGTTTTTTGCTGCCCGCTGGCTCTTTGCGTGAGCCATTAAAAGACGCGCTGGGAAAATGTGAAGCGGTTATTGAAACGGGCGGCGGGTCAAGCTTTGAAAGTGCTTTTAAAACATCTATGGCCGTAACCTCCAGCCACAACAAGGACATCTCATATTTTGGTTTTGCAGGGCTTGGACACCCCGAAAAATTCAAACAAACGCTGGTTGATAATGGCTTCAAACTTGCTGGATTCAAAGAATTTGCCGACCATCATCCCTACACGGAAAGTGATATAAAAAAACTTCTTCACCTTGCGGGGGCGCACAGGCTTATCACCACCCAAAAAGACGCCATACGCATTCCCGCCCAATACCAAACCATGATTGATGTTCTGATGATAGAACTCAGCTTTGATAATCCTGAAAAAATTCTTGAAATTCTGGCCCCATGAAAAAAATCCGTTATCTGATAGAAGCCTTGTTTTTATGGCTTTTGTTGAACTTTTTTAAACTTCTCACCCCTGACGCCGCCTCCAACATGGGGGGCTGGATAGGCCGCGCAGTTGGCCCGCGCCTTGCGGCCTCCAGAAAGGCCAAAGCGAATTTAACAAAAGCGTTTCCTGAAAAAACAGATGGCCAATGCAATGATATTATCAAGGGCATGTGGGATAATCTGGGCCGCGTCATGGCAGAATATCCTCACCTCAAAGCCATTACGATGCACCATCTGGAGATTGTTGGCATGGGGCATCTGGAGAAAATTGGAAAAAATGGCCGCTGCGTTTTAATCAGCTCACATCTGGCAAATTGGGAAATACCAGCCTTCTTCTTTAATGCCCGCATAGGGTGGCCCGCAGCAGCCTTGTACCGTGAACCAAACAACCCCTACACTGCTGCTCTTTTAAACAGCTGCCGATTGATGGATAAAGACTCGCCGCTCTACGTTCCAAAATCATCCAAAGGCGCACGTCAAATGGTAAAAATTTTACAAGATGGCGGCAAAATTGGCATTTTGATTGATCAAAAATATAATAAGGGTCTGGCCGTGCCTTTCTTTGGCAGGCCCGCCATGACCAGTGAGGCTTTTGCCCAGCTTGCCGAAAAATATGACTGCCCCATACTGCCCGTGGCGATAGAGCGCATAAAAGGATGCCAGTTTCGCATTACGTTTGAGCCTCCCCTGGAGCAAACGCAAAATGACGTCTATGACACGGTGTGCCGTGCGAACGCGCTTCTAGAGCGTTGGATAAAGAAGAATCCTTCCCAATGGCTTTGGCTTCACAGACGGTGGGATTCGAAGGCTGTGA
>CAUJHK010000049.1 GCA_963204715.1 Pseudomonadota bacterium
AAAATTATACTTCTTGTTTTTGTATCCCTGGTTGTCGTTGGCGTCCTGATTGCTGTTGGGATGATGATTGGCAACCAGATCAATAACGGCCCCGAAAGCATTGATGTTTTATTTCAACGCATGTCTGATGGTATCAACCAAATTGCCGCATATCTGCCATTGTGGGCACAAAGTTATCTTCCTACAAATTTAAGCGAGTGGCATTCCCTGGCCTCTGGCTGGCTTTCAAAAAATGCTGATTATTTCCGCATGGTGGGGCAAGATGCAGGATTGTTTTTTGTGCGCCTTCTGGTTGGCATGATTATAGGCGGCATGATAGCACTTCACCCTGCCACGCCAACAAGGCGCGCGCCACTTGTTCATGCCATGTGTGAGCGTGTATCTTATCTGGGCATGGCCTTTCGGCGGATTGTTTTTTCACAGGTGCGGATTTCGGCACTTAACACGTTTTTAACAGGATTGTTTCTAGCTGTTTTGATGCCAGCTTTGGGCTATGACCTCCCTCTTGTCAAAACCATGATTGCCGTGACGTTTATCGTCGGCCTGCTTCCTATTATCGGGAACATTATTTCCAACACTGTCATAGTCCTTATTGCCATCAATATTTCTCTTGGGGCAGCATTATGCGCACTCATCTTCCTAGTTATTATTCACAAGCTGGAATATTTTATCAATGCACGCATTATAGGAACACAAATCAGGGCGCGCGCATGGGAGATTCTTTTGGCACTGCTTGTGATGGACTCTATTTTTGGCATAGCGGGGCTCGTTGCCGCACCTATTTATTATGCTTACCTAAAAGACGAGCTTGCCGCCAAACGGCTTGTATAAAAGTAAGGCCCGAATGTCAGGAGCACATTCAGGCCTCTTAAAGTTTAGAAAACACAGTTGTTTTTATTGCTACCCAGCCAACGCTAAGTCGAGAGGCGCGTGTATGTTGATCATTATACCGTTTGGGTCTGACACAATAAAATGATCGCAGCCATTATGGTCTTTGGTTATATCCTGCCTTATCTCTAAACCCTCCATATACAAGTCATCATATTTTGACTTCACATCAGGAACCACCACATTGATGATAAGGGCCTCGGAAGAAGCCTTTGGCAAAAGCGCAGAGCCGTAGTTTTTGTCAATAAGCGCAAAGCACAAAGATGGATTTTCGGAGGATTGCATCAGGGCATACCCATCTTGTTCCACAGCGGGAACAAAACCAAAAAAATCTTCGTAAAAATTTATGGTCGCTACAAACTTTTCGGAAACCAACGTGGGATAAAATTTATTCATTCCAATTCTCGCTTTGTAATAAAATTACCGACATATTGTCAGTATCAACGTATTGACTTACTGACAAATAGTCAATATATTTTTCGGCATGGGGTCAGTAAGTTTTTGCATAGCTCCAAACAACCCATTGAAAAGATTATTATAATGGCTAAAAAGTCTGGCCCAAATAAAGAAAATTTAGAAGCGACGCGACGCGTTTTTATAGATATTGCCCGATCAGAATTCTGCCGCGAGGGATTTTACAAGGCCTCTACAGCCAGAATAGTCGAACAGGCAAACATGGCGCGCGGGTCGCTTTATTACCATTTTAAAGACAAAAGGGCTTTGTTCCGTGCCGTTTATGAAGAACTACTAGAAGAGATGGCACTTACCATGAAAAAGTCCGTTGCACAAAAAACGGATCCTTGGGACGCACTTATTACAGGTTGTCTGGCTGCGTTGGATTTATTCACCCAAAAGGAAAACAGGCAGATTATTATCGATGTGCAGACCGCCATAGGCTATTCCGAGAGAATAGAGCTTTTAAAAAAAACGGTTTTGTTGCAACTTGATATTCTTTTAAATCAGGCGCGCAATGGCGGTTATTTAAAAAAACTACAACCTGAAACCCTAAAACTTATGATCTTTGGCATGCTATCAGAAAGCGGGAGAAGTTTTGAACTTGTGGACGATGTTTTAAAAGCCAGAGAAGAGATCGGGGAAAACTTCAGCATCTTTATGGATGGCGTTCGTGTCTAACGACAAAAGCAAAAATAACCTGCACGCTGACATTGTCTTGATGGACATTTTTTTGGCAAAAGAGCCTATTTTGATTGATCTTGTTTACGCCGACGAAGATCACCCAGAAAATATTTTTAAAAAATCTCTCTATCACCCCGAGGCAAGATTATCTCTTCATCGCGACATGGCGCGGATTGTTATTATGGCTGCGCGTCTTTTACAAAAACAAAAAGGCTGGAGGCTTGTGCTAAAGGATGGGCTGCGCACCATAGAAGCGCAGCATAGCATGCTGAACACTGACATTGTAAAAAGCAATCCACAATGGCTTATGGAGCCGCGCCTGCTTTCTGGCCCTGGCCAAGGGGGACACCCGCGCGGCATGGCGGTTGACGTCAGTGTTGTTGACGACACAGGCATGCCTGTAGATATGGGAACGACCTTTGATACAATGACGGCAGAATCAGCGCGTAATTTTAATGGGCTTAAACCCGAAATTCTTGAAAATAGAAAAATCCTTGAGTGCTCTTTTCTCGAGGCAGCAAAAACCTTAAACCTTCCCCTCCTGCCCCTGCCGTCTGAATGGTGGGACTTCAGGTTTCCAGCCTCCTACAGTAACGACTACCCTGCCCTTTGGGACAAAGACCTGCCAACCCATTTACAAATGACCTGCAAGAACGGCTGGCATGAGGATTGTAATTCTGATGCCCTTGCCAAATCTATCCTCTTATCCCTATAAAGACGGGATGGACGTTTATGATGACTTATCCGCAGTCCCCGCTGCCGCCAAAGGACACATCATTGCCATTGGCAATTTTGATGGAGTGCATTTGGGACATCGCGCCCTATTGGAGCACGCAAAACAGCTTGCCCGATATGAGGGAAGGCTTTGCGGTGTTTTGACATTTGAACCGCACCCCAGAAAACTCTTTCGCCCTGATGAGCCCCCCTTTCGCATTACCCCGCCACTTTTAAAGCAACGCATGCTGGAGGGCCTTGGTGTAGATTTTGTTGTGACACTGAATTTTGACTGGGACTTTGCCAGCCAGAGCGCAGAAAACTTTGTTCAAAAAGCACTCATAGATATATTATCACCCGCACATGTTGTTATTGGGGAGGATTTCAGGTTTGGCCAACTGCGTAAAGGAAACACCAAGACAATCTCAGATGCGGGTATTCCTGTCACCACATTCTCTCCTGTCGGAAGTCATGAAATCTCAAAATATTCATCGACCGACATTCGAAATTATATTGCTGCGGGCGAGATAAAATCCGCCAATGATATTTTGGGATGGGAATGGGAAATCGGAGGCGTTATTGTCCGTGGTGACCGCAGGGGGCATGATTTAGGCTACCCCACGGCCAACGTTTCTATGGGAGATGTCCTCCACCCCGCCTACGGAGTATATGCTACATGGGTGCAAATTGACGGTGAAAATGAATGGCGCATGGCGGCCACCAATATTGGCATCCGTCCCATGTTTGAAGTTGCGCAAGGCCAGATAGAGGCGCATATTTTGGACTTTGCAGACAGCGATATTTACAGCCGATATTTGCGGGTGCGCCCCGTAAAACGCCTGCGCGGCGAGGCAAAATTCGCATCCATAGATGATTTAATCGCTCAAATGGCCAAAGATTGCGCGCAAGCGAAAATGGTGCTTTTGGCGTAAAAACCTTATATTTCATAATGTTATTGGATCTGTGGATAATTTTGTTGACAAAAAAGTCCTGATATTGTTTATGACGCGCATGAAAACAAACACAGAAAAATCTTCCGCGCCAGAAATAGCCACCCAGATGGGTCTGGCTGTAGAGCCCCAGCAGCAACAGCACCAAAGAGTGCAACCAGGCCAGGAGTTGCGCGACAAACAGGCTAGTGAACAACAACCACAAATGTAAATGAAAAAGATTTCCCCAAAACCAGCACTTGCATTGGCCAAAGCTACAGAGTCTAAACCAGCTGTACATTTGCGTGTTGTGGACACACAATTTGTGACCGAGCCGCCTAAAGGGTTTATGTCTTCATATGCACACAAACAATATTTGAAACAACGGGCGCAGCTGGATACAAATGCTGCTGCAAAGGCGGCCAAAGATCATTTTGCAGAACAAGTACCTGCCCATACATTCATATCCATGACCTGCCCATGGAGCATCGCTGGACGCAAGCCAAATTCCCCTTGATTTTCGGCCCTTTTTGAGCATACTAAGTCCATGCAGTGCCATATTTGTGACATCATCCGAATTATAATCCCAACTCTATGATTTAGGGTTGGGTTAGACTGCATTTCCCCTTTGTATTCATTCATCTTTTTTAATAGGGTAGCCTCTGATTTAAGAGGTTTTAACATCCATGAGCAACAACGACACAACACCATCAAACGCGGACAAATATCGCGACACCGTATTCCTTCCTAAAACAGAATTCCCGATGCGCGGCGAATTGCCCAAGCGTGAGCCAGAGATGGTGCGCAAATGGCAAGACATGGATTTATATTCCAAAATCCGCAAAGTTTCCAAAGGTCGCAAGAAATGGATTTTGCATGATGGCCCCCCTTACGCCAACGGCCACATTCACATGGGCCATGCGGTCAATAAAATCTTAAAAGACCTTATCAATAAATGCTGGCAGATGCAGGGGTTTGACGCGCCATACGTCCCAGGATGGGACTGCCATGGCCTGCCCATTGAGTGGAAGATTGAAGAAAAATACCGTGAGGCTGGCAAAGACAAAGATGCGATTGACAAAATTGCATTCCGCGCCGAATGCCGTGACTTTGCTCAAAAATGGGTGAGCGCGCAGAGCGAGGAATTTCAAAGGCTGGGCGCAATTGGCGATTGGAAAAATCCTTACCTGACCATGACCAACCACGCCGAAAGCAGAATCGCGGGGGAAATTCATAAGTTTCTTTTGTCTGGCTCGCTCTATCGCGGCGTCAAACCCGTGATGTGGTCTTGCGTGGAAAAGACAGCTCTTGCAGAAGCGGAAGTTGAATATAAAGAACATAAATCCATTACGTGCTGGGTGAAGTTCCCTGTTTTTAAAACAGATAATAAAAAATTAGCCAGTGCCAACATTGTGATTTGGACAACAACGCCGTGGACATTGCCATCCAACCGCGCCATTGCGTATGGTAATTTTGACTATGTCGCGATAGAGGTTCAGGAGATTGCAGAAGGCAGCAAGGCCAAAGTAGGCGATACCTTAATCGTCGCCAAAGATTTGCAGGAAAAATTTACCGAAACAGCAAAAATTGCATCCCACACCATTGTGCAAGAATTTGCTGGCGCTGACTTCAATGGCGTTGTTTGCAAGCACCCTTTGCATGGCAAGGGATATGATTTTGATGTGCCGATGTTGCTCGGTGATTTTGTGACCACCGAAAGCGGTACGGGATTTGTTCACATTGCCCCAAGCCACGGACAAGACGACTATTTCTTGTACCTCAAACATTTTGGGGCACGCGATATTCCTGACAACGTAACGGATGAAGGGACATTTCGTGAGAGCGTTCCATTATTCGCTGGCCTTGAAATCCTCACCCAAAAGGGTGAAATGGGCGAAGGAAACTTTGCAGTGCTCAAAGCCATGGATGAGGTGGGCGCTCTGGTGGCCAAAGGATCATTGCGCCATGAATATCCCCATAGTTGGCGATCAAAAGCGCCGGTTATCTTCCGTACAACGCCACAATGGTTTATTGCACTGGATGATGACAACAACCTACGTGATGTCGCACTCCAAGCCATTCGTGAAACCAAATGGCATCCTGCCGCAGGACAAAACCGCATCACCGCCATGATTGAACAACGCCCTGATTGGTGCATTTCACGTCAACGCGCATGGGGCGTGCCCATAGCCATTTTCGTGAATAAAAAGACGAGCGAACCACTGGAAGACGCCGCTGTTTTGAAGCGCATCACGGATATTTTTGAAGAAGAAGGATCAGACGCATGGTGGTCACGTCCAGCCAGTGATTTCCTTGGTGGCGATTATAAGCCCGAAGATTATGAACAAGTGTTCGATATCGTCGACGTATGGTTTGAATCAGGCTCCACACACACATTCGTGATGTATGACCGTGAAGAACTACACGTATCCAAAGCTGATTTGTATTTGGAAGGATCAGACCAGCATCGCGGATGGTTCCACTCTTCCTTGCTGGAATCTTGTGGCACCAAAGGCCACGCACCCTACAAAAACGTGCTGACCCACGGCTTCGTACTGGATGAAAAAGGCTATAAAATGTCGAAGTCTTTGGGCAATGTTGTTGACCCTGCCGACCTTTTGAAAGAGCATGGCGCGGATATCATTCGTTTATGGACAGTAACATCGAATTTTTCTGATGACATGCGCATCGGAAAAGACACACTGAAAAACACTGGTGACCTATACCGCCGCATCCGTAACACATTCCGCTTCTTACTGGGTGCGTTGGACGGCTTTACAGGGGCAGAACGCGTGCCTGCGGCAGATTTTAAAAACATGCCAGAGCTTGAGCAGTATATGTTGTCACGCATGGCAGCCATTTCCGAAGACATTAAAAAATGTATTGAAGAATATGACTTCAACGGAATTATCCAGACACTCTACACCTTCTGCAATACCGACTTGTCGTCTTTCTATTTCGACATTCGCAAAGACAGACTGTATTGCGACATCCCTAATTCCTTTGAACGCCGTGCCTGCCGCACGGTCATGGCAGAAATTTTTGATTTTCTTGTCACACGTTTTGCGCCCGTACTGTCTTTCACGGCGGAAGAGGCTTGGGACATGCGCCCCAAAGGTGTTTTTGAAGATTCCGAAAGTATTCACATGCGTACATACTCATCTGTGCCGCACGAGTGGCGAAACGAAAGGCTTGAAGAAAAATGGCAAAAAATTCTTGGTGTTCGCAATGTTGTTTTGGCAGCGTTGGAACCTCAACGTGCGCAAAAAGTCATTGGTTCATCGCTTGAGGCGCACCCCCATATATATGTACGCAATGAAATTGCACAGGTTTTGGACGGAGCGGACATGGCCGAAATCTGCATTACATCTCAAGCGACCGTAACCAAAGGCTCTATCCCTGATAACGCAATCAAAGATGCCAAGATAGAAGGCGTTGGCGTTGGCGTTGTCTTCCAAAAAGCTGAAGGGCAAAAATGTGCGCGTAGCTGGAAAATATTGCCCGAAGTTGGGTCTGACAAAGACTATCCTGATCTGACTTTGCGTGATGCTGATGCCGTACGCTGGTACGCCAAACAACAAAAGGCAGCATAAAATATGTCTTACTGGAAGTTGCACTCATCAAAACCTGTTGTTGGCTTTTCTATTGCGATTGATATTCTAATCCTCGACCAAATCTCAAAATGGCTGGTTTTGGAATATGTGTTAAAGGAGCATGTGCAACCAAACGGTCTTCGCCTTGGATTGTGGGAGTGGCTAACCACCACACCACCACGCCTGCCCTATGTTTCTGTTGATGTTTTGCCATTTTTCAACCTGACCATGGTCTGGAACGAAGGCATCAGCTTTGGACTGTTCCAAGGAAGTGGTGTCTGGATTTTATCCGCCATTGCCATTGTCATCGCTGCGGTGTTTTCATACTGGCTGACCAAAGTAACAGGGTGGGTTCAAACCATATCGCTTGGTATGGTCATTGGCGGGGCGATTGGCAATGTGTTTGACCGCGCCCGCTTTGGCGGCGTGGCCGACTTTTTAGACTTTCATGTCATGGGGTGGCATTACCCAGCCTTCAACGTGGCGGATTGTGCCATTGTTGTGGGGATTGCCCTTCTGGTCTTTGATGGGGTATTCTTGGAAGGCAAACGAAATGCAAAGGTGGCGGCATGACGAAAAAGTTTTTATCAAGGTTGTTTTTAATGGGTATAGCATTCTCGCTTTGCGCGTGTGAAAAAACCAGAGAACAATTTGATTTTTCCAAAAAAGCACCTGATGAGTTTGCCGTGATAAAACGCGCGCCCCTTGAAATGCCACCCGATTATTCTTTACCCGCCCCAAAACCTGGTGCGGCCAGACCACAAGAACTATCTGCAACTGACCTGGCACGCGGAGCCATTTTAGGCGAAGAAGCCACACGCCAAGTTGCCCAAGACAACCAGATATCCGAAGGCGAGGCTGTTCTTTTGCAAAAAACGGGTGCGGCCAATGCGCCTGCAAATATTCGCGCTGTTGTTGACAAGGAAACGGATGAAATAGCCAAAGAGGAATCTCCTGGCATCAATAAAATCAAAAAGCTGATGGGACAAAACCCCGAGCCTCCAGCCAAGGTTGTTGACCCTGTGGCCGAAGTAAACCGCATAAAGGCCAACAAAGCGGCTGGAAAACCTATCAATGTAGGAAAAACTCCCGTTTTAGAGTAAGAAACGCTCTCGACCTTTTCTTTCAGACATCCTATATATATCTGTATGAAAACACGGATCGTTTTTGCATTTTTTATCTTATATTTTTCCACCCTTTCGCCCGCCATAGGCAGCACGTTTGGTGCAGAAGAATTCACCCTTGATAATGGCTTACAGGTCGTGGTTATTCCCAATCACCGTGCCCCCGTTGTCACACACATGTTATGGGTCAAGGCTGGTGGCGCGGACAATTTGCCTGCACAGTCTGGTATGGCGCACTATTTTGAGCATTTGATGTTCAAAGGCACCAAAACCATGGCGCCTGGCGATTATTCAAAAACAATAAAAATACTGGGCGGCAATGACAATGCCTTTACAGGGGAAGATTACACGGCATTTTTTGAATCCGTTTCAGTGGCAAATTTGCCCAAGGTTATGGCCATGGAGGCTGACCGTTTTCAAAACCTTTCTCCACCACCCGAACATTTTTCCTCAGAAAAATCTGTCGTGCTGGAAGAACGCAGGCAACGCACAGAAAACGACCCGCGCGCCCTTTTTATGGAACAAATGGACGCCGCATTTTTTATCAACCACCCTTATGGCACACCAGTTATAGGCTGGATGGATGAAATAAAAAATTATGAATGGAATGACGTCAAAAAATACTATGACACATGGTATGCCCCTAACAATATGATTCTGGTGGTCAGTGGCGACATCTCTGCACAAGAGCTTAAACCCCTGACACAAAAATATTATGGTGGGCTGGCGCGTAAAAATCTTCCTGCACGCATTCGCCCAAACATTCCTGATGCGCAGGCAATCACTGATTTAACATTGCATCACCCACAAATCACTCAAGCACAATATTATAAATTATATCTCGCCCCTACCGAAGCCAAAAACCGCGCAGATTCTCTTGCGCTGCAGGTTCTTGTTGATATTTTAAGTGGGGGACCAACATCAAGGCTTTATAAAAGTCTGGTTGTTGAGCAAAAGAAAGCTATTACAGCCTCCTTGTCCTATAACGCCAATGCGCTTGACTATGGCACATTATCGATAGAAGGAACGCCCGCGCAGGACATAACCCCGCAAGACCTCTCCCAGCTTTTTGAAGAGGAGGTTAAAAAGGTAATCACGCAAGGCGTAAGCGATGCGGAGGTAAAAGAATCTATTCAAAAACTGGAAGATGAGGCCATATTTGCGCGCGACAGTCTTGCAGGACCCGCCATGATATTTGGGCAAGCCATGGCAACAGGCAGTAGCGTTGCAGACATAGAAAACTGGCCACAGGATATTGCAAAAATTACGCCTCAAGACGTAGCACGCGTGGCAAAAACATATCTGGATGAAAACAATCCTTGGGTTCGCGCGCCTATCAATGGATATTTGTTACCAGCGGAAAAACCACAAATGCAAGAGGACATAAACCATGTTCGAAAAGAATAGGAAAGAAAAGTGGCTTATTCTTGCGCTGCTTTTTGTGCTGGCGCTGGGCGCACTCCTACTTTTTTGGGGTTGGAACGCACAGGCAAAAGATGCCAAGACCAAGCCCATTCAAATCGACGAAATTCACAAAAAATTTCTGCCTATACAAAGCTTAAAGACAAATAGCGGTATTAATATCTGGCTGGTTGAAGACCATAGTCTTCCTATAATATCCGTGCAGTTTCTTTTTAAAGGCGCAGGAACATATAAAGACCCTGAAAATAAGCAAGGGCTGGTGCGGCTTTTGTCCAATACTATGGATGAAGGCGCAGGGGGATACAACTCGCAAGCCTTTCAAAAAGTTTTAAGTGATAATTCTATCACCTTGATGTTTAACGCAGGCAGAGATGATTTTGGCGGAAGTCTTGTTACGTTAGCGCGCCATAAGGCCAAAGCGTTCGACCTGCTGGCCTTAGCCTTAAGTGCCCCAAGATTTGATGAGGAGCCCGTATCACGCATGAGGGATGCAAATATTTCTCGCATTCAATCCTCCATGTCTGACCCAGACTGGATGGCCGCCCGATTGTTGAATGACAAGGCTTTTGAGGGACACCCTTATGCCCAAAATAGCGGTGGGACGATATCCTCCCTTCAATCCATTACAAAAGAAGACTTAAAATTATTTCATAAAAACTATCTCTCACAAGATAATCTTCTGGCGGCAGTGTCTGGTGATATTACGGCTGATGAGGCCATCAAAAGTATGGATGCCATATTCTCCAGCCTTCCCAAAACACCCGTTACAACAGCCAGCGTAAAATCAACGGATATAAAAAACCAGAATAGTCTTTTCGTGTTTGAAAAAGACATCCCGCAAACGTTTGTTGAAGCTATTGTCCCAGCTTTTGATGATAAAGACCCTGACTTCTACGCCCTTCAAGTGATGAATTACATTTATGGCGGCGCTGGCTTTGGTTCCCGTCTGATGGAAAGTGCCAGAGAAAAGCGCGGCCTGACCTACGGAATATATTCATCCCTTTTGGACATGGATGGTGTGGATGCATTGTCTATATCCACGTCAACAAAGAATGAGAGTGCGCAGGAAATTCTTACCATCATTAAAGACGAAATGATAAAGCTTTCATCCCAAAAAGTAGGTCAAAAAGAACTCTCCGATGCCAAGTCATATATTACAGGTTCCATGCCGCTAGCTTTAAAATCCACGCAAGACCTGGCCTCCATTGCGCTCTCCTTGCAATCCAAAGGAAAGCCGACTGATTATCTTGACTATTATGAAGATAAAATAAACGCTGTAACGGAAGATGATGTTTTGCGTGTTGCCAAAAGAATTTTAAACCCTGAAAAGATGATGGTTGTTCTGGTTGGAAAACCAGCAGCCATTGCCAATGCACAAAAGATAGAGAAATTGCCGAATGTCGAATAATCCCGCACAAAAATCTGAATGGACAGATTTACAAAACCATAAAGAATCAATGGAAAAAATATCCATGCGGGATTTGTTTTCACGTGATTCCAACAGGTTTTCAAAATTCAGTTTACAGGTGCACGGGCTTTTGTTTGATTATTCAAAAAATAGAGTGAATGAAGAAACCATTGAAAAACTTGTCCGCCTTGCAAAGTCCTGCAGTGTTGAGGAGTGGCGTAATAAAATGTTTTCTGGTGAAAAAATCAACACTACAGAAGACCGCGCTGTCTTACATACCGCCCTGCGTGCGTCAAAAGAATCCAGCATCATT
>CAUJHK010000050.1 GCA_963204715.1 Pseudomonadota bacterium
AATATCTTGTGCGTTTAAAGGCCGTGCTCCAAAAATATGCCCCGCCTTCATAGCCTCATCCATATATTCAAGTATGGCATGGTCTTGCGTTGTCATGCGCTGTTCATCACCATACCACTGGCAAAATGTGCGGGTAAAAACTGATCCGTCATAAAAACCTGCAGGATCCTTGTCTATGGCACGGGTAAACACCATGGCCATATCGCCTTCCTCAGACCCCAGCACATAACGCCAAACATCACCATAGCCCGCGGCGCGCAATTCCCAGGCGCAGAGTATGGCCAGTGTTTCGCAGTCTGCCGCTCTGGCGCGTTCTGTCATCAATAAGGCATCGGGGCGCAATTCCTGTTCGTTTTCGTTTATATGGGCATCGTGATGCGCCTTGCGAAGGGCTTTCAAGAATGACACGAGCACAAAATGCCTGTAATGGGCAGATCGCCCCAGTGCGTTGGCCTCAAGGCCGCAATGGTTAAGCACTATGATTCCTTGTGTTGCATCCACATCAAAGCCCGCTTGCGACAAATCCTCAAAGCCTATCTGCCATGCGTGCTCTCTGGCCTCCAGCACCAACGCGCGCGCGGTGGGGGACTGACAGGCCATGTGGGCAAGCCACTCGACAATGTCACTGTCACTTTGAAAATGCCATGCGCGCGCCTCCAAATCTCGCAAAGACCCAGACGGCGTTAAGGATATGGTCTTTAAATCAATGGGGAAATTATCAAGGGGGGCCTTTGGGTTGCGGCCAACAAAGACAATGTCGTCCTGGACATGACGAAGATTTTTGCGCGCCTTGCCGCCTTTTTCAAACCTTTTAGACTTCAACGTCTTATACTCCTGCCCTGACATAGGGTTTTCGAAGGGCTCTGATGTCCCATCAAAAAAAAATTCTTTACGCGCTCTTGCCCTCGCCGAACTGGATGTGAATGACATTTGCGCTGTTGCTCTGCGCGTCATTGAACAATCGGCTGGCCTGTGAGTTTGGCTTAAATTGAATAATTTGATGGTCGTCATGGTCTTTGTGCCCTGCGGTGTGAGGATCATGAGCGAACAGAACATCCGCCCCGTGTGGTAATCCTTCACTTTGCAAAGCTTGTTCCGTTTCTTGAAAAGACCTCTCGAACTTGACAAACCATAGGAAATTGGCGTTGGAGCGGTCGCGCACCTCGGTAAAAAGCGGGTCTTCGATTATCATGCGGGCATTAGATGCCAGGTAATTTTTGCCGAAGGGCTGCTCACCCAAAGCGCTCATAAGGTCTATGGAAACAAGGCGTGAGGCATCGGTGTCGGAAAAGACATATCCTTCATGGTCGGCCAGCATTTTTTGAATCAACATCTTGTCCTGGTGGCGGCAACGCTCGGACAAAAACCAGCTTTCAAAGGCGGCGGAAGACGCCTTGCCTGAATTTAAAGACCTGAAATCTACAAATGCCTCTCTGGCGAAAGTGCGGCCAAGGTCTGAAAGGTGCGAGTTTTCAATATAACCCCACACATCCTTATGGCCTGCCAATTGCAGCTCCCATCCCAGCCGTATCATGGACACGCACAAATCAGCCTGCTGTGCGCGGTTGATTAAAATGGCGTGGTCTGGGTGAAACGTTAAGGGGTTTATCATCACACCATGGCGGTGTTGCCAGTGGCGGCGTAATTCCCGGATGGCCAAAAGAACCGTTTCGGAATCCGACAAAGAGGCGTTGATAAAAATACTGTTTTTGTTGGCGTCATAACGGGCTGATGCCTCTTGCTGGCTCGCTAGAATACGCACATCCTTATCAAGTGCAAAATCAAGAAGCGCCTTTCCCATGCGGCTGTATGAAATGGATTCTCTCACCATATCCATACGGTCTGCTTGCGCTATTTCATCAAACGCCGTGGTGGGCGGTAAACAAATTTTTGCAGCTTCGCTGACAAACTCTTCCAGTCTTTTTTCAGGCTGAATGTCGTAAGCCTTGGCCATGTGGTCATACGCCTCAATCTTTTTGCGCAAATCAAGAATTTCCTGCTCAAAGCTATCAATATGATCAAATCCAAAAATTTCATCATCATCAATCGCATGCTCTTCTTCCATATAAAAATATGGCTGGTCTGCCACCAATGTGCAGATAACGGGCTGCGTGTTATTCAAAGTGTAGGCCATAAGACACGGGCGCTTATGATGCAGCGCGTTTTTCTTGCGGCGGAATGTGCCAGATATTTTTTTCATGTCCCCAAAATCTCATAAAAATTATTTCGTAATGCGGCGCGAAAGCGCCAGCCCCTACAAGCATTATGAGGATATAAAGATTAATCAAACCCTACCAAAACCGCTTTCTTTTCGAAGAAAAACGAAAATTGTGAAAATAGCAGTTAATGAAAGATTAAACGGTTAATACAAGCTTAAAAAACGCCTGTTGTGGGGGATGCAATCCTTTAAAGACCGAACAAATCATCGGCCACAGGAATATCTTCTACAATCAGTTCTTCGTCTTTCATGGAAATATGCCCATCTGGCTTTACATGCACCTGCGCTCCAAAAAGAGAGTCTTTAAAAACAATGCAAACCTTGAATATCAATGTCCCATCAGGCTCGCGTGATTTTAAGGTGATGGGCTCAATCATTTTCGCAAGCGCTTTTCGGCCCGCTGGGGCAGGCTCTTCGCGCCAGTCAATATCATCAACAGATTCAATAATCACAAAGCGCCCGTGTGATCCTTTCACATAGGTAAAAAAGAAGCGGATATAATCTATGACATTGTTGTCATTCAGCTCTATTGGCACTTTTTTGTTAAGCGCAAAAATAATTTCATTCGTCCAGTTTAAAGCAAAAATATTACCTGCCTTGTCACAAACGGCCACACGCACCATAGGCGGGTTCATATCATGGCGTGCAAGTTCAGCCAAAAAATATCCTTTATAAAAAGATAGATCGTGAATCATGACTGATGTTTTTTGCACATCCATCGCCGTATCAAGAAACGGATTGATAAGGGCAATCATTTTTGCAGATTTGTCTGCATCCAGTTTTATAAAGGCATCTTTGAACATGGAATCTTTATATAAGAGAAGGCGGCTTCGGGCAAACACCGATTCGTGCCGATTCGCCCTTATCAACTTTTGTCATATCTTTGTTCCCTGTATGGTCTTGTGGGAATCTGGCCCTCTAGACCATAGGACAAAATTTGTATGAAATTTATTCCACGCTCTTCAATATGGCCAAAGTGGGTTATCACGCTGGGGGCGGATAAAAATTATCATGGGGAAAATATCTCTTTAATATGCAGCCAAACCTTACGGCTTTTCACCTGCCATGCACTACGAATCTGTGGGTAAATTTCTGGATATGATTCCATCCCCGATTCCCACAGGACTATCTACTCCTATAACCTTAATAAAATAAATATATGATTTTTATATGTGATCTGCTTTTATGCCTCCCATGATGGAAAAAATTCACAAACCCTTGCTCGCCGTTTTAAAAAAACAAGAAACAAACCGCATTCCGTTTTGGTTTATGCGACAGGCAGGGCGGTATCTGCCAGAATATCTGGAAGTTCGAAAACAGGCGGGAAGTTTTTTAAACCTTGTCTACGACAGCCAGCGTGCAGCGGAAGTAACCGTTCAGCCTATTCGCAGGTTTGGCATGGATGCGGCTATTTTATTTTCGGATATTTTAATTGTTCCTCATGCGCTGGGGCAGGATGTTCGTTTTGAAGCGGGGGAAGGCCCAAGGCTTGATCCCATTACATCGGACAAAGATCTTTTAAAACTCAATCTCGATGATGTTGAAAATAAAGCGTCTTCGGTGTTTGAAACGGTTTCCCTGACACGTCAGAAATTAAAATCCGAAGGGTTTGATCATTGCACGCTGATTGGTTTTTGTGGCAGCCCATGGACGGTGATTTGCTACATGGTGGAAGGAAAGGGAAGTAAGGATTTTGCCGCCGCCCGCCTTTGGGCACTGTCCAACTCCGCCTCTTTTCAAAAGCTTGTTGATATCGTCGTAGAAGCATCGTGCCGTTATCTCTCAGGCCAAATTAACGCGGGCGCAGAAGTTATTCAGCTTTTCGAAAGCTGGGCAGGCGTTCTGGACGCGGCTGAGTTTGAAAAATGGGTGATAGCGCCCACGCAAAAAATTGTAAAATATCTTAGAACCCACCATCCTGATATTCCCCTAATTGGCTTTCCAAGAGGCGCGGGTGTTTTGACCAAAGACTATGCCAGCCAAACGGGCGTTGATTGTGTTGCGCTGGATCAAATGGTGCCGCTTGCATGGGCCAAAGAAAATTTGCAGCACGACATAACCGTGCAGGGAAATCTTGACCCGGTAAGGCTTTTGTGCGGCGGCGAGGCACTAGAACACCAGACCCATGAAATTTTAGGCGGTCTTGGAACTTCCCCCTTTATTTTCAACCTGGGACATGGTGTTATCAAAGAAACCCCCATTGCGCATGTGGAAAAACTCTCAAACATCATTCGCGCTTACAAGGTATCAGCATGACAAAAACAGCAGTTGTTTTGTTTAATTTGGGGGGGCCAGATTCCAAAGCCGCCATTCGTCCTTTTTTGTTAAATTTTTTTACAGACCCTAACATCATTCGCCTCCCCTATCCGCTTCGCTGGATAATCGCAAATCTCATTGCCTGGCGCAGGTCAAAAAAAGAGGCAGGCGCCAGCTATGGTGAGTTGGGGGATAAATCACCGCTGCTGGCCAATACGCAAGAACAAGCGATGATGCTCGAATTGTTATTGAACAAAAGCACCGATGCAGAATTTAAAACTTTTGTATGTATGCGTTACTGGCATCCCATGACAGATGAAGTTGTGCGTGATGTAAAAAAATATAACCCTGATAATATCGTTTTGCTTCCCCTTTACCCGCAATATTCTACTACAACCACGCGCAGCTCTTATCAGGTCTGGAAAGCCCTAGCCAAAAAGGAAGGGCTCGGGACATCTTCAAAATTTGTATGCTGCTATCCTCTGGATAACGGTTATATAAATGCCAACGCCGCGCAGCTCCGCGAGGTCTATCAAAAAGCGGAGCTGGAAACAGGCATGACGCCTCGGATTTTAATGTCCGCTCACGGATTGCCTGAAGATATTGTCAAGGTCGGTGATCCCTATGAATGGCAATGCAGGCAGAGTGCTGAAAATATTATAGCGCAAACGGGTATTGAAAATCCTGATTGGGTATTGTGTTTCCAGTCCCGCGTTGGACCTAAGAAATGGCTGTCCC
>CAUJHK010000051.1 GCA_963204715.1 Pseudomonadota bacterium
ATGTTATTTGTATATGTTCTACTGCTGGTGTTTGTCAGTGCCCCTGTAAAGCTTATGTCGGATGACCCTGTGAATGTAGCATTTCCAGTGCCTGATAATGTATTGGCTACAGTGACAGGGGCGCCATTTGCAGATAAGGATACGGTGCCTATAGAAACCGTTCCTGTTCCAAACGCATTGTTATTGCCAATAATAACAGAGCCAGCCGAAAGGTTGGTTGCACCCGTGTAGGTGTTGTTTCCAGACAACAGCAAAGATCCTGTGCCTGATTTTGTAAAGGCCGTGCCTGTTCCGGCAATGGTGCCTGATATTGTGGATGTGTTTCCTACGTTCACTGTGATAGCGCCACCGCTGGTGGAAAGGTTGCCAAGTGTTACGCCACCACTGGTGGATGTAAAGTTCAAAGCGCCGCCAGCTGTTTGAATGGTATCAGACAGGTTGGCCATGGTAATATTGCCCGTTCCTGCCGTAAATGTAGCAGTTCTACCTGCTGTTTGCGCCAAGGATAAAACGCCATCGGAAAAAGCATTGAATGTAATGCTGTTGGAAGCCGCAACAGAAATATTGGTGGCAGAAGCGATGCCCTGTAATTCAGATTCATAAATGGTGCTAGGCCCCGCATCCACCGCCGCCACTGTGCCTGCGGTGGCTACGCCTTTAAATGTATTGGTTCCATCTGCCGCGCCATCACCCGTCCCTGCTTGTACAACAATGTCTGCTGGGTCAAGAAGTAATATTCCAGCGTTTCCATTTTGTGCCGTTGTGTCGACATGACCTCTAAAGCCAAGATAATCTTTTCCCGATACTTCGACATTTCCGCCATTGCCGCTTAACGCGCCGCCTTTGGCCGTTATAGTCCCATTAAAATATGTATTTTTATCAGACCAGAGAATGGCTTTCCCGCCATCTCCGTCATCAATCGCATCAACATTAATGGTCACACCCTTGTCTACACTGTTGTAAGAAGAATTGTGTATAGCGGTATTTTTCCCCTGATAATCACCGCCTATTAAAATTGTCCCGCCACCAGCACTGCCAGAGGCATCTAGCTTTGCAGCGCCTGCCTGGTGAATGATGTTTCCTTCAACAATTATACTCCCGCCGCTCTCACCCGTGCTTTTACCAGAAACATCAAGAACGCCTGAGTTAAGGACCTCGCCACTGCTACCCCCATCAAGATGAATAACACCATTCTTCTTGGAGATAGAGTGCGCCTGAATAATACCCTCGTTGTTGACGACATTTTCCAAGGCTTTGTTGGCTGCCTTTGCTGTCATGGTAACAACGCCGCCATCCGCATATATGGCTTGTTTGTTTTCAACCAGCGCATCAACGGTTTCTTTGTCCACGCTGACGCTGACAAGAGAGTTGCCATTAAAGTTCAATGAAACTTTCTCTCCAGAGGCAAGGGCGGCATGACCCAGGCGTGCGTTGATAACGCCCTCGTTTGAAACTTTTTGACCCGCAAGAACAACGTACCCGCCATCGCTTGCTGTTATTGTGCCTTGGTTTATGACGGATGCTGTGGATGAGTTATTGTTTAAAACGTAGTTTCCTGCATTAAAGTCATCGTCCGACATGGACATGCTGGAGGCAACGACGCCGCCTGCGTTAATGCTTGCGCCATTGCCTATCAGGACACCGTTGGAGTTTAGTAGAAAAACCTGTCCGTTGGCGTTTAAGCTTCCATTGATGATAGATTGTTCTGATCCTGTCACACGGTTGAGGGTTATAGAAGATGTGGATGGCTGCACAAAATTGACAGATGCCTCTGATCCTACGGAAAAGCTATTCCAGTTAATCGCGGCATTCTGGGTTGATTGGTTGATTATAAGAGAGTTGGCATTTGTATTGATGCTGGCCGCGCCACTGACAACCGTGCCGCCCGTTGGCAAGGTGGTATCAGCCATTGCAGGGTATGAGGCAAAAATAAGCAAGGCAAGTGCGCAAAGAGGAGGCGCACTTTTCCTGATCGCCATGGGTTTCACATCATGGTGTGCAAGAGAATATTTAAAATATGACAGGCTGCTTTTTTTTGAGAGGGCCATCTTGCACTTATCCATAGAAAATGAATTTGGTAATACACTTGTTTAATTATGTCACAACGGTTTGAAAAAGCATAACTTTTTGATTAATAGGCGGGCAGGCGTAAAAATTGTCGTTCCGCCTTGTTGTTAGCATTGCCATGGTTAAAAAATAATAAACAAAATATTATGTAGTATAGTGAAAACAACATTGAAAATTATGAAAATAAAAATGCCCATTAAAATAGATACCATAATCCTTGAAGACAATGTCCTGATGGCGCCTATGTCGGGCGTAACAGACGTGCCGTTCCGCAAGATGGTACGAAAGTTTGGCGCAGCGCTGGTGTCATCCGAAATGATAGCCAGCCGCCCGACGCTTGATGAATATAAGCGTTCAAAAAATTCGAAAAACTGCTCTTACAAAAAAGAGTCACCTTTAAGCGCCCAGATTGCGGGGTGTGAGCCCGATATCATGGCGGAAGTGGCAAAAATCAATGAACAACAAGGTGCAAGTCTGGTTGATATCAATTTTGGTTGTCCTGTCAAAAAAGTCGTCAATAATTTTGCAGGCTCTGCCCTGATGAAAGACCTTCCCCTCGCGACGAAAATAATGGAATCGGTTGTAGCATCGGTAAGGGTGCCCGTAACTGTCAAAATGCGGCTTGGGTGGGATGAGGGCAGCATCAATGCTCCAGACCTTGCCCGGATAGCACAAGAGTGCGGCGTGAAGATGATCACGGTGCATGGGCGCACGCGCTCCCAGCTCTATAACGGAAAGGCAGATTGGAAAGCAGTTCGCGCTGTTAAGCAGGCGGTGTCTATACCAGTCGTTGTGAATGGGGATATTTATGATTCCTCATCGGCGCAAGAGGCCATGGAAGACTCTGGCGCAGATGGAGTTATGATAGGGCGCGCGACGTATGGCAGACCATGGGCAGTAAAATCCATTTCATGCGGGCTGCAGGGTTTAGGGTTTCAAACGCCATCGCTTCTAAACTTGCGCGACGCTGTTCTGGAGCATTATGAATTGCTGCTCTCCCATTATGGCGTGCACATTGGCAATATCACGGCGCGAAAACACATAGGTTGGTACTGCGCAACCTTACCAGATGTAGATGAATTTCGGGGCAAAATAAACGCCCTTTCAGAGACACAAAAGGTAAGCACCGAAATAAAATCATATTTTGATGGCCTCTTACAGTCGGGTATTGCGGCAATACCTGCCTGATACTTTTATGGCTTTATAAGTTTTTCTTTTTGGGCGCGGGTTAACTTCTTGATGGTCATTTCGCGTTTGGCGGCGGATGATTTGTCTTTGCACGGCTCTTGATAAACAAGACAAAGAGGGCTGCGCTCCCGTGTATATTTGGCGCCCTGTCCTGACTGGTGTGCTTTTATGCGCGCCTCAAGATCGTTTGTAATGCCTGTATAAAAGCTCCCGTCACGACATTCTAAAACATAGACAAACCACGGTGATATAGCATGCTCACTCACGTTAAAATTCCGGCCTTGCCCCACCAGTTTTTATCTACAGGCATGCTCTCCAGTGCTCTTTGAGCCAGTTCCTCGTCTTGAAAAATTCCAAAAATTGCCGCACCGCTTCCACTCATGCGTGCCAGCAGACATCCATCTTGTTCTTCCATCCAGTGGCGCGTGGTGGTTATCTGGGGGTGAATATACTCCGCCGCCGCTGCCAGATCATTGCCTGTGTGGTTTAAAAATTCAACAAGTCCTTGCAAGTTTTCAAAGCTGGCGGGTCTGTTAACAGGTATTGAGGTCGCGCCTTCTGGTCGCGCCTCAAAAATCTGCTGTGTGCTGCAAGAAATGCCAGGCCATACCAAAAGCATAGGGGTTGGTGGCAAATCAGGGGCGGGTTCTATAATCTCACCTATGCCTGAAAAATAGGATGTTTGCTTGGTATAACAAACAGGAACGTCGGCGCCTATCATCACCATAAGATGCCGCTTCATATTCTCATTCAGGCTTAAATTGAAAAAACTTTCCATCAGTTTTAAAGCGCTGGCTGCATCAGAGGACCCGCCGCCAAGGCCAGATCCAATGGGCAGGTTTTTTTCAAGCTTCATGTAACAGGGCAGGGGGCGTCCCGTAAAGTTTTGCAAAAGGTCATGCATCATCACAACAAGATTTTTGCGCTCTTCTTGTTCTTCAAGCTCTGGTGCAAAAGGGCCAACAACTTCAAATGAAAAATCTGGAGCGTTTTGTATCGTTAAAACATCGTGTGCAAAATCTGCAAATCCTACCAGTGATTCAAGATAATGGTATCCATCCACCCGCTTGCCCGTCACATGCAAAAACAGGTTTATTTTTGCCAGAGCGTTGCTGCGGATGGAGGCTTTTATCATTAAAGAGCTTTACTGCTTGATCGTTTGCTTTGCTGGCGGTGCTTTGCTGGCGGCTTCTTTTAAAGGTTTGTCAGCTTTTACAAGACCGATATCAATTTTTTCTTGCAGCTTGCTAATGTCCACGCTGTCTTTGCTGTGGTTTAAGGCACGAGCCCATTGAAAGCGCGCTTCGTTCTTGCGGCCAACATTCCAGTACGCATCGCCCAGATGATCATTGATAATAGGGTCGTAGGGGACAAGCTCTACGGCGCGTTCCAGTTCTGCCACGGCTTCATCATAACGCCCGACCTTATAATAAACCCATCCCAATGAATCAACGATATACCCATCATCAGGTTTTAATGTTACGGCCTTTTGAATCATCTCAAGTGATTCATTTAGCTTTTTGCCCTGGTCTGCCCAGCTATACCCCAGATAGTTTAAAAGATAGGGGTGGTCTGGCTGAAACTCCAGCGCTGCCATTAAATCTTCTTCGGCTTTTTTGCTGTTGCCAAGTTGCTCGTAACTCATGCCGCGCGCGTAAAGAATAACCCAGTGGTCTGAGCTGACTTTTCCACCCATAGCGTCAATGGCACGGTCATAGGCCTTGATAGCCTTGTCATGCTGTTCTGCGCGGCGATACACATCGCCAATCTGGACAATGTTTTCTACATCTTTGGTGTTTTTGTAGTTCTCTTCCAGAAGGGCTATGGAATCTTCCAGCTTTCCTTCTTTTTCCAAAAGCTCTGCGGCGCTGCGTTGCGCTTCGGCATATCCTGGTGAGTCTGTCTTAATGGATTTGTATAAGGCAATAGCATCATCTATGTGTCCTGCTTGCACCATCATGCCAGCAATCAAAAGTCTGGCATCATCCTTGGCGGGATCAAGCTGTGATGAAAGCCTCGCAAAGACCAGTGCGGAATCATTGCTCTGGTCCTGAAACAGAATGCGCGCCATGTTGTAAAAAAGCTCTGCCGCGCCTTGCGCGGGGGATGTGATTTTGCTTTTCGCAGCCAATCCAAAATTATCGCGCTTTTCTTTCAAGATAAAATAGCGGGAATTCATCAGATTGTCTTTTTCGGCTTCCGTCAAAAGCGTGTCGTAAATTTTTAAGGCCAGGTCTTTGTCACCTTGACGGGCGTAAACATCTCCCATCATCTCAAGCATATGTTTGTCCGCGCCACCACCAGCAAGGACATTCACAAAAAAGCGGTTTGGGTCTTCCACTTTCCCTAGATAATCGGCAATTAAAAGGGCGTGAAAGGCATGCAAGGGCCCGCTTGTGGCCAAAAACTCGGTATCCACTTTTTCATTCGGGCTTTGTGACCACGCCATCAGAATTGGTTTTATAAAATCCGCCACACCGCTGGCTGGCATTTTTTTGAATGTGTTCTCGGCCTTGGAATATTCTTGCTGTGAAATCTGGTCAACGCCCACAAACAAGAGGGCCAGAAGGTTTTTGTTGTCCTCTTCCAGAACTTTTCGGGCCAGTGTAAGGCCGCGCGTCCAGTCACCAGCCTGCATTGCCAAAATCATGGATCGTTGTTGCAAATCAATATTGCCGGGGTCAAGAAGCATTGCTTTATCAAGGTAGATGTTAGCGGTTTTCCAGTCTTGTCTATACTGCGCGAATTGGCCCGCCAGATAATTTCCTGCCTGCGTTTCTCTGGAATAAAAGCCAAGCATGGCCCCATCGTTGGCCGCTATCACAGACGTCTCATTATCCTTGCCTGTCAGCCAGTCAATCCAGCTTGTGTTTTGGCTTGATGAATCATCGCAGCCCGCTAAAAGCGCAATGGCGGTAAAGGTAAGAAGCAGGTTTTTACGGTGTGTCATCATATTCATAAATCACATATTGGGGTAATTGGGCCCGCCGCCACCTTGGGGCGTGGTCCAGTCGATATTCTGGGACGGATCTTTAATATCGCACGTCTTACAATGCACACAATTCTGGGCATTTATCACGAACTTTTTTACACCATTCTCTTCCATAATTTCGTAAACGCCCGCGGGGCAATAGCGTTGTGCGGGCTCGGCGTATTCTGGTAAATTGACGGCAATGGGAATGGACGGATCTTTTAGCTTTAAATGCGATGGCTGGTCTTCCTCATGCATTGTGTTTGACAGCTGGACGGAAGTCAGGCGGTCAAACGTCAAAATGCCATCGGGCTTGGGGTAGGTTATGGGCGTTACACTCGCGGCTTTTTTTAACTGCGCGTAGTCCGCATGGTTTTTAAAGGTGATGGGGATTCGCCATCCGCCAATCGTTTGAAAAGCGGCGTTCAATAAACCAATCCATAATCCCTTATGAAAGCCTGCGCGGATGTTACGGACCTTGTACAGCTCTTCATACACCCATGATTTTTCAAAAGCTGATTGATACGTAACACATTCGCGCCCCCCAGCATCTTCTTGTAAAAGCATGGATATTTCTTCTGCCGCGATCATGCCAGATTTCATGGCCGTATGGTTGCCTTTGATTTTGGGCACGTTTAAAAATCCTGCCGTGTCGCCAATCAAAACGCCGCCAGCAAAGGAAAGCTTTGGCAAGGATTGTAAGCCGCCCTCCACCAGCGCGCGCGCACCATAGGCCACTCTTCGGCCACCCTTTAAATAGGCCGCAATGGTGGGGTGGGTTTTATATCGTTGCATCTCCTCGAAAGGCGACAAATAAGGGTTTTGGTAATCAAGCCCCACCACAAAGCCTATAGACACCATATTGTCTGCCATGTGGTACATCCATGACCCACCATAGGTTTTTGAATCCATTGGCCAGCCTATGGTGTGAACAACCAGCCCTTCTTTGTGCATGGCGGGGTCAATTTCCCACAGCTCTTTCACGCCCAGCCCGTAGGTCTGGGGGTCTGAGTGCTTTCGCAAATCAAATTTCGTAATAAGGGTTTTGGTCAAAGACCCGTGGCAACCTTCGGCAAAGACGGTCTGGCGGGCGTGCAGTTCCACGCCAGGGGTGAAATCGCTACGCTTCGTACCGTCTTTAGAAATTCCCATATCGCCCGTGGCGACGCCTATAACCTCATTCGTGTCGTTATACAGAACTTCGGCGGCGGCAAAGCCCGCAAAAATTTCTACGCCCAGCTCTTCAGCCTGTGCGGCCAGCCAACGTCCCAATTCTCCCAATGATATGATATAGTTACCATGGTTGTTCATAGTGGGCGGATTTGGCATACGGAACGATGCGTTTTTTGTTAAAAAGACAAACCGATCCTCTTTTGCGAGAGTTTTCAAGGGCGCACCGCGCTCGTTCCAGTCAGGGAAAAGCTCATTCAGCGCGCGTGGTTCGAAAACGGCGCCTGATAGAAGATGCGCACCCACTTCCGAACCTTTTTCCAGAACGCAAACTGACAAAGCTGGGGATAACTGCTTCAATCGAATCGCGCAAGACAGTCCCGAAGGGCCAGCCCCCACAATCACCACATCATACTCCATGACATCTCTGTCGTCGCGAATGGGGCTTGGCATGGTGTGACTCCTTGGGTGGGTGAATAAGGTCTTATTCTATCAGACAAATCTATCATAAATCTAAATACGCGGCGGGGGAAGGGGGCGCGGCCTTCGCGGCGGGGGATTGTGCCAATTTCTTCCTTATATATATAAGTGTAAGTGTGTTAGAAAAAATCCATGACACTCGCACTCAAAAATCCTTATCTTGCCGCGCTGGAATGGCAAATCGCCCAAGGCGCGGATGAGGGCATAGCCGATGCTCCCGTCGATCGCACGCTGACGCCCGTGTTGACCATCGCGGATGACGTGCCGTCCATGAGCTCGCCCAAACCGCGCGTTGTTTCAAAAAGTGCGGATGTTTCTATCGCAGACCTTGGCGGTACGGCGCAGGCGGTTTTAGAAGCTACAAAATTGGCGGCTTCGTGCCAGACACTGGAGGAATTGTCCGCGGCCATCGCCGCGTTTGATGGTCTTTCCATTAAGAAAACCGCGTCAAATATGGTCTTTTCAGATGGTCATCCTTGCGCCCGCGTCATGGTTGTGGGGGAAGCACCAGGGGCGGATGAAGACCGTATGGGCAAACCTTTTGTCGGTGTGTCAGGACAATTGCTGGATAAAATACTGGCCTCCATCGACTTGTCACGAACAGATGACACTCCTGAAAAGGCGGTCTACATCTCCAACATCCTCAACTGGAGGCCACCAGGCAACCGTACGCCCAGTCCGCAGGAGGTGGAGATATCACTCCCCTTTATTGAACGGCACATCGCGCTGGTCAAACCGCAATATCTTATTTTATCAGGGGGCGTGGCGGCCAAGGCGTTGCTCCGCAGTGGGGAGAGCATCAGCAAATTGCGTGGGCGCTTTCATGACTTCACGCCCGCCACTGACGGCATCGCGCAGGCTGGTTTCGTCATACCATCTATTCCGACATACCACCCATCATACCTCCTTCGTACGCCCTCGCAGAAAAAGGCGGTGTGGATGGATATGCTTATGCTGCTTGAAAAGTTGAAATAATATTTCAACTTTTTCGGAGTCAGGCCAAAGGCATAATTTCAAAAATAACATTTAAGTCATTGATAAATAACGATATATTTCAGACGGCTTGACGCCGTGCACAAAAACGCCTATCTACTCCCTCCTAAATCTGAACATAGAGTTAATGATGTCTCGATTATACGGATTTGCCGCCGCGGGCCTGCAAATCTTGGAAAAAACAAAACCCGCTTTTGTAACCCAGTATGGTCGAGTTCCCAGCCTTTTGACGGCAGGTCCTTTTGCCCTTGTGGTTATGCTCTGCTCTCTGGTGGGAACGCACGGATCTTTTCCTGTTATGCGCACCCAGTCACCGGACACGGATCTCTTTTCTATTTTCAAAGAAGCCTCTTACACGCCCACGAACGATACTGAGGGCTTTTCGCCATTTTCTGGTGGCACCCAGATAGACATTTATAAAGATATCTTCCGTTATTTGGACATGGGGGACATTGCCAAGGCAGATTCACTCATTCCAAGCCTGCAGGACAAAGATTTGATGGGTCATGTTTTGGCACAAAAATTGCTCTCCCCGTCCTATAGAGCCAGCTTTGCAGACTTAAAAAACTGGATGGAACATTATGCCGATCATCCTCAGGCCGCCCGCATGGCCCGCCTTGCCAACGCTCGCGCGCCCAAAGGACAGGCAACATTCAAGGTCAAAAATGACAAGGTACAGTCTATAGAGGCTGTGGATGAGCAGGCCCTTATTGCAAAGATTTATCGCCCGTCCATCAAACGCACAGGCTCTCAAGAAGCCATGGCCAAAGACTTAATGCGCGCTATTCGCCACCATGTGCAGATTTACGAGCCAAGCATAGCTTTGCGCTTGTTTAATGAAAGCGAAGCCACCTTATATCTGGATGATGTTGAAAAAAGCCGTATTCGCGCCATCATAGCCTCAGGATATCTCTACGCAGGAAAAGGGGATGAGGCTGCCGCTATGGCAGAACAGGCCATAAAGGCCTCTGGGGATAAAGCGCCTATGGCGGGGTGGGTTCACGGTCTTGCGGCATGGCAAATGAAAAATTACAAAGTTGCTGCTGGCTCTTTTGAAATGGCGGCGGCTTCGCCATATTTCTCGGGCTGGATGGCAGCGGGCGCGGCCTATTGGGCGGCGCGCAGCTATGACAAAATGGGAGATAGCCATAAAAAAGCCCAATGGATGGAGCGTGCGGCGGCCTATCCGCGTACGTTCTATGGCCTTCTTGCAATTGCGGCTATACAAGGGGATGCGTCTATGCGCTGGAATACGCCGCGCCTGACCTTCGCGCAAGAGCGTGAAATTCTCTCCACCCCGGCAGGCGCGCGGGCACAAAAACTTTTAGTGGCAGGCCAGACATCGCTGGCCGAGGCTGAGCTGAAATCCCTTTACAAGCGTGGAGATGCCGCCCGTAAGCAGGCGCTGCTCTCTTTTGCTTATGATCGTAATCTGCCCTCTCTTTCCATGAAACTGGCGCACTCTATTCTTGCAAAATCCGATGATACCGTCGAAGCAGCGCTATACCCATCCATGCCATGGACGCCCCAGCGTGGATATCGCATTGACCGCGCCCTTATCCATGCGATTGCTCGTCAGGAATCACGCTTTAATCCTTCTGCGCAAAACAAGGGCAGTGGCGCCACGGGTTTGATGCAGCTTATGCCCCGCACGGCCTACCATGTGGCACGGGATGAAAAATATCTGAATGAAAATGGCCGCGAAGATTTGAAAAACCCAG
>CAUJHK010000052.1 GCA_963204715.1 Pseudomonadota bacterium
CCTCTGGCATCACGTGGTCTGTGTGCTCTTCCATAGGCATGCCAGCGGCTGTTACGCTCACGGGCACGACCATGTCAGGACCTGTTTCAAAGTCCAAAGTGACATCAAAGCTTGAACCTTCTGCCAAAGGTGCGCCTAAACCCATCAGCATAATGTGGTTACCGCCAGCTTTCAAATCAACGCTTTGTCCTGCGGCGATGGCAATACCATCGACTTTGCGCATTTGCATCACGCCAGCCTCGTCGGTTGTGCTTTCATGCAGTTCAACGCTTGCCGCAACAGGAGCTGAAGCACCAACCAGGCGATCATCGGTTGTTCCTGTGTTTGTCAGGGTTAAGAATACAGCACCAGTTTGCGCGCCTTCAGCCGTTGCAAAAGCCGTTGCGTTTGCAACAGAAAAAGCAGGTGCGGCAGGCATAGCAGACTCAGCCACGGCGGCTGGTGCCTGTTCGGCATTTTGAGCTTCTTTGTTTGAATCATCGCAAGCTGATAGCGCGATGGTTGCAACAGAGAGCATTAGAATAGGGAGGAGGGCGAGTTTTTTCATGGTTTATATCCTTGTGTTGGTTAAGTGTTAAAAAGTGATTATTTTTCTTGTTCTCTGCCCGTTTTTTCGAACTGGATCATGCGAAGAAGGTCAGGCAAAGTCAATATGGTTTTAGAGGCGTAAAACGACTTCCCAACCAAAAGTGCCGGTGTGGTCGTCACGCCCAGATTATACGCGGCGGTAGCATTACTTTTCATGATATCCATGACTTTCATACCCTCGCTGTCCTTTAACATTTTGTTATAGTCAATGTCGTAAAGTGCTGCGGTTTCTTTAAAAAATTTTTCATCAGGCGTATCTTTATAATCAATCAACGCCTCATGTAGTTCCCAAAACTTTCCTTGCAGACCTGCGGCCAGAACCATTTTAACATCGTTTTCAATGGCTTTGCCTTCGTACGGCACAGGGCGGACTACAAGACGGATATCCTTGTTTTCCCTTGCCTGCCCCAAAAGCAACTTGTTGGTGTCTTTGCACACATTGCATTCATAATTGATAAAATCCACAATCGTAAGGCTGCCATCATCATTCATCACGGTGAAGTTTGATTCAGGATTATGCATGCGGCTGTAGAAAGCATGCACACGCCATATCTCAAACAATGCGTACGACGCCGCAAGGACAAGGCATACAACCAGGATTCTAAAAAACATGTTACTTCTTACTGCTTGCTTTTTCACGTTCCGATTTTATGGTCTGCTTGATAACATCATAAGGGATGTATCCGCGGAAAACATTGTCGTTGATCAAGAACCCAGGCGTTCCTGAAAAGCCCAAGGATTGTGCTGTTTCAATGTGTTTTTTAATTTCTTCTTCCAAAGCAGGATCAGCCTTGTCCTTGGCAAGCTTTTCAGCGTCCAGCCCAGCATCGCCCGCCAGTTTTTTCAGCGTGGCTTCATCTTTTTCACCATTGTGAAGCATCAAGGCGGTGTGGAACTCAAAATACTTTCCTTGCTTTTTAGAGGCTAATGCCCATTTCGAAATTTCAAGAGAGGATGGGCCAAGGATAGGCATATCATAAAGGACAATTTTTACGTTCTTGTCATCTTTGACAAGGCTTTGAATTTCTTCAAAGGCTTTTTTGCAATAGCCGCAGTTATAGTCAAAAAACTCTACCAGCGTGACATCACCTTTAGCATTGCCAGCAAGAGCCAGATTTTTTTCATCTTTAAGGGTTTTCAAAAAAACGCTGGCCTTAGCGGCAGAGTCTTTGTTGGCTTCTTCTTCTTGTTTGGCTTGGTATTTGTTCACGCTTTCAATCAGCACAGCGCCATTGTCGAGAATATATTGGTGAACGAGGGCTTCCACCTCTTTTTTCTGCTCAGCCGTCATTTCCGCTTTCGCCATGACGGGCAAAGCGATGGCAACAATAAGAAGAGGTAAAAAATAACGCATAACCAAAATATCTCCTGACATTCTAAAGAAGGGTTTTAACCAAAAACGAAGGTTTCATATTATCCTAAAACAACCACACTATGCACCGCAAAATTAAGGCTTTTTTGTGTTTATAAAATTTAATATGTCTTCTGCGCGGATGCGGTCTGATGATCCCGCAGGAAGACCAGCTTTTGCTTGCTCCGCCTGTGATTTGGCATAGTCAGTTTTTCCCTGCAGCAAAGCCTCTTCCGCTAGATGCAGCTTCGCGCGCGGCTCATCCCCCATGCGCCCATAGGCCGTCGCCATCAGGCGGTGGAGGCGGGGAGATCTGGGCTCGTCTTTTTGCGCAAGGGTCAGGTTTTGAATGGCGGCCTTTAAGGTGGTTGGGTTTTGTCCTGCCGTTTCTATCTGGGCATGCGCCAGTGAAATGCGGATAAGAGAAGCATCAGGTTTTAAACTGATGGCTTTTTGATAAGGGCTAAGGGATTCTTTGACGCGCCCAAAATCCATCAGCATTTGCCCTTTGAGTTCATAAAAATATGGGTTTGAAGGCTCTAACGCCACAAGCTGGTCAGCCAGCTTCAGGGCTGTTGGAATCTGGTTCATGCGGTAGGCGGCAATGGCGCGGGCGGTTATGGCTTCACGCGAATGGTCGCGGTCATCATAGATCCATGCCACTTGTTCAGGCGTGATAAAACCATTCAGTTTGGCCAGCATCATTTTGTGTTGCGCAATCCATTCTGGTGGGTAGGTTTTTGTTTTGTAGGCAGATGTTTGAACGCGCGCATCAATGGAATCAATGCGGTTTCTGGTCAAAGGGTGGGTCTGGACATATTCGGATTGCTGCGATGTGGGGCGCAGCTCCTCTCCTTCCAGCTTTTTTAAAAAACTCTCAAGACCAGACGGGTTTACTGCCGCCGCTTCCATATATTTCATGGCGGCCTGGTCGGCGCTGGATTCAAATGTGCGGCTGTAAGATAAAAATTTACGCTGCGCCATAGAGCTTGCGCCTGCGCCAATCGTGGCCATCGCTCCACCATCGCCAGAGGCTATGGCGGCGCCAGCCCCCACAATCATCCCCAAAATACTTTCATAGGACGCTTCTTCCATCTTTTCGCGGCCACGGATAAGATGTCCGCCCGTGATATGTCCCAGTTCATGGGCGACAACGCCCACAACCTCACCTGGGTTTTCAGTCTTTTGCAAAAGACCTGTGTAGATAAAGATGTTGGCCCCACCCGCCACAAAGGCGTTGATTTTTGAATCTTGCACCAAAATAATGTTCACTTGATCAGGCGACATGCCAGCAGCGTCAAAGACCGGGGTCAGCCAGCCGCGGATATCATCTTCAATTTCGGTGTCACGAATAAGAGTTTGTGCCTTGGCCGCAGGCATCCCCACAAACAAAAGCACCAGAACAAGCCCAAGACATGATAAAAATCTGCAAATCATCATGGCACTATATATGAATTTAAATTATGGTGAAAACAGGGCTTTGGGGTAAAAACGCATGACATCAGCACAATTCTGGCAAACCTTTTATCCATGGATAGATTTGTTATGGATACCCGTAGGTTGGCTGGTGGTGGAGCGCGGCAAACGGCTTTTGACAACGGGTTTTGTTTTGTCTTGCGTCTTGTTGTTGCGCCTGCAAGTTGAGCTAATGCAATCCATCGGCGCGCCCTACGGTTTTTTTGGCTTTGTGAAGAGCAGTATTTTTGAGCGCGGGCTGATATGCTATGGCGTCTTTATAGCCCTTTTTCTTCTTCTGGCCCATTTTTCCAGAGGTGGGGACAAAAACGTGCATATAGCGGCCTCGATTACGATTTTAATTATGGGCTTTTGCGTTTCTGCGCTGGTTATGGTTTTGTAGGGCATCATGAAAAAGATTAAAACAGCCAAAGGTCGCAAAATCTCCTCTATCAAGTGGATTGAAAGACAATTAACCGATCCCTATGTCATGAAGGCCAAGAAGGAGGGCTATCGCTCCCGCGCGGCCTATAAGCTGATTGAAATCGATGAAAAGGCTAAAATTCTTAAAAAAGGTCAGGTTGTCGTGGATTTGGGGGCGGCGCCAGGGGGCTGGTGTCAGGTTGCGGCGGCCAAGGGCTGTAAGGTGGTGGCCATTGACCTACTGGAAATGGATGAGATTACAGGCGTTACTTTTTTTCAGATGGATTTTATGGATGATGACGCGCCCGATGTTTTGATAGGGGCGTTGGAAGGCGAAAAGGCAGATTTGGTGATATCTGATATGGCGCACAACACGGTGGGGCATCGCAACACCGACCATACCAAAATCATGTTGCTGGTAGAAGCGGGATATGATTTTGCCATTGAAGTTTTAAAACCCCATGGGGCGTTTGTGGCCAAAGTGTTTCAAGGCGGGACGGAAACCGAATTACTTAGCCGTATGAAAAAAGATTTTAAGTCCGTCAAACATATCAAGCCGCCATCCTCACGAAAAGAATCTCCCGAGACCTATGTGGTGGCAACAGGGTTTAGAAAAACAAGCGGGTAAATTAAAAAGGCGGGAAATTTCCCGCCTTTTGTTTTTATGCCATTGTTGGTACTAGCTTTGTTTCTATATTTTGGTTTGGTGCGTAATGCATCCTTTTCACCATCAAATCAGCTATCTTCATACCATTTAAATCTGCGAAGTATGCTTCAAAACCAGTTTTGGCAATCAAGTCTGTTGTATAGGAATCTGATGTTGCGACAGCTGCTGGTTGCAAACGGGCTATGGCCTCTTGCCTCCACCACACAGTCAGGTTTTGATCGCATGCCGCGGCAATTACAGGGATGTTTTTGCGCAAAGCATCACTTTCGGCTTTAAGTACATCTTCAGGAAAGCTAAAGTCATGTTGGGGGCTTTTGGCTCCTTTGGTTTTTACACTTAATGGGGCATCACAAATATGCCCTTCCAAAATCACGCCCATTTTTTTCACATTATCAATAAAAGCACCGATCTTTGGTGTTTTTGCGTTGGTTTCGACAATTACATTTATGCCGTTTTTAAGACATGTGCTCATCAAACGATCGCTGATATATTTTGCCGCAGGGCGGTATTTCTCAACGGCGGCTTCAACGCGTGTTCTATGGGTGTTAGCATCATAATGTGCAGTGCCCGCCATTTCAAAATCTTGGCCCAACTCTCTTTCGGCTTTCTCAATGGCTTTTTTCACCTCAGGCATCTGCGCCAGAATGGAATCAACATCACATTCGACAAAAACACCCTTGCGGTCTTTTTGCAGTCTTTCGACAAGATGGGTTTTACCCACGCCCTGACTGCCTGCGACCAAAACAAATATAGGGCAAGAACTTTTTAATGTGCCTTTTACTTTTTCAAAAGCTTGTGCTTCTATTTTTTCATAGAGCGCCGCGATGGCCTGTTGTTCTTTTTCACTGAATTTTGATAGATAGCCTTTTGTAACGTCGGCTGGGACAATGGAATTATCGATGGGTAGAATATTGGACATAGCTTCCTCTGACTGAATTGAAGTTTACATGCGCGTTGCAATACGCCTGCGTTATGTGTCTGTAAAGCAAAAAACCACTGTAATTTTAGAAAAAAAGCCATGCGTTTAATAATTTACAAACTTAATAGTTTAAATGGATGAATTTTCTTTACAAAGATTAATTTAGGGGTATATATACCCTGCAAACAACGACATTTCAAAAAGCGGGTTTGCACATGGCACAAAAAACAATCTCTTCCCCCCAGATTTTAATCCCCGAAGCCTATACGTTTGATGACGTATTGCTGCTCCCAGGCGCCTCCGATGTTTTGCCTGATGCGGTCAATACCCAGACCCAGTTAACAAAAACCATTAAACTCAACATCCCGCTTTTGTCATCGGCTATGGACACCGTGACCGAAGACCAGATGGCCATTGCGATGGCGCAAAATGGCGGCCTTGGCATTCTTCACAGAAACATGAGCATAGAGCAACAGGCCGAAATGGTCCGCCGTGTCAAACGCTATGAAAGCGGCATGGTTGTAAACCCCATTACCATCCATCCTGATGCCACGCTGGGTGAGGCCTTGGCTTTGATGAAGCACCACAATATTTCAGGTATTCCCGTGACAGAAAAAAACTCTGGCAAGCTGGTGGGGATTTTAACCAACCGCGATGTTCGCTTTGCCGATAATATGAACCAGCCTGTAAAAGAATTAATGACCGCTGAAGGTCTGGTTAAAATCTATAACAAGGTCACAAAGGAAGATGCGCGCAAATTGCTGCACAAACATCGCATCGAAAAATTATTGGTTGTGGATGATAATGAGCGCTGTATCGGCCTTGTCACCGTCAAAGATATTGAAAAGGCGCAAAAATTCCCCAATGCCTGTAAGGACGAAAAAGACCGCCTGCGCGTGGGCGCGGCCATTGGGACGGGTGAGGGGAACATAGCCCGCGCCGAAGCCTTGGCGGATGCAGAACTTGATGTCCTGGTGGTTGATACGGCTCACGGCCACTCCAAAGGCGTGATAGAAATGGTGGAGCGTGTGCGCAAACTTCGCACCAATGGCCTTCAAATTATCGCAGGCAATATTGCCACGGGTGAGGCCGCCAAGGCCTTGATAGATGCAGGTGCGGACGCCGTTAAGGTGGGCATTGGCCCTGGGTCTATCTGCACAACGCGCGTTGTGGCGGGTGTGGGCGTGCCACAGTTAACGGCGATTATGAATGTCGCGCAAGAAGCGTCTAAACATGGCATTCCTGTCATTGCGGACGGCGGGATAAAATATTCTGGTGACTATGCCAAGGCCATTGCGGCGGGCGCAGACCTTGCCATGATGGGCGGCGCGTTTGCGGGCACGGACGAAGCACCTGGCGAAATTATTCTCTATCAGGGCCGTTCTTATAAATCATATCGCGGTATGGGCTCTGTCGGTGCCATGGTGAATGGGTCTGCGGATCGATATTTCCAAGGCAACGTCGCGCAATCAAACAAGCTTGTGCCAGAAGGCATTGAAGGGCGCGTGCCGTACAAAGGGCCTGTATCCAACGTCATCCACCAAATGGTCGGCGGCCTTCGTGCGGCCATGGGCTATACGGGCTGCGCAACCATTGCCGAGATGAAAGAAAAGGCACAATTTGTTCGCATGACTGGCGCGGGC
>CAUJHK010000053.1 GCA_963204715.1 Pseudomonadota bacterium
ATCCGCGCGCGCAATAAGGTCTTCATGGCTTTCTTGGCCATAGTATTGTGCCACGCCAACGGACATGGTGATGCGCCCCAAAAGCTCTCCACTGGAACGATTAATGACCTCTTTGTTGGCCAAAGATTTTCGCAATGATTCCGCCACTGCCATACCATGGTCTATGTTGGTTTCAGGAAGAAGAATCACAAACTCCTCTCCGCCATAACGCGCAGCTATGTCTTTACCTTTAATGCCGTCAGTCAATGTTCTTGCCACAAGACGCAAAACCTGATCACCAACCTGATGGCCAAAGTTATCATTAAATGTTTTAAAATGGTCTATATCCATCATCAAAAGTGTGAATATTTTTCCATGAGTTTTACACTCTTTTGTCAAATTTAATATTTGCTCATCCAGCGACTTTCTATTTGAAAGCCCTGTCAAGCCATCTGTCATAGCCTCACGACGCACACGTTCCAGATCTTTTTTTAATTCTTGAATGGCAATAGCAGAGCGATCAAGCTGGACTTCCAGCTGCTTGTTTTGCTCAAGCATTTTTTGAGTATCAAGAACCACATCTTTTAAAACATGGTGCATTTCCTCAGGTGTTCTTACAGCAGATATTTTCTTTGTGGCTCCACTTAATGTCGCGCTATAGCCAGCCGTTGCTTTTTTGACATTGCCCATAAGGCCAGATACATTATCCAGTGTTGCATGGATCTGGTCTGATGCTCTCTCATAGGCTTCGCTTTTCTTGCGTTCGGACAAAAACTCCTCATAGAAATGCCGACAATCCATACTGGTGAGTTTGCCTTGCGCCTTGATGACGCCATCCATCGCTTTTTTTAGTTCGGGATGCGCGTTAGCATAATAGGCATACCAAACTTCATAATTATGTGGGTCTGGTGCGATGTCATCTTTTTGCATGCGGGCGATGACGTCGCTGGCCACGTTGTTGGCAAGATCTAGATCGTGATCGTATTGCATGCTTTTTCTCTCAAGGACGCTAATTTATAATTCACAGAATGCACGTATAGAACGTTGGTCTGTATTTTTAAATATACACGCCTGCCTCTTAAATGGTTGTTAATACGTTATGGTAATTATATCCACTTCGTAGATGGGTCAAACCTTTCATGCGGCGCGTTCGTTAAGGCTTGCGCTACTTCAGCCACAGTGTCCACCACCTGGAACATGCGCAAATCTTCTTCACGCATAAATTTCTGGTCAGCGATAAATTTGATGGCCTCTAACATTTTATCCCAGTATCCGTTTATATTTACCATAACCACTGGCTTATCATGAAGGCCCAATTGCTTCCAAGTCAAAATCTCGAAAAATTCGTCCAGCGTCCCAAGACCGCCTGCCAAAATGACAAACGCATCCCCGCGATCAACCATCATCTGCTTGCGGATATGCATCGAATCAACAATATGTAATTCGGTAAGGTCTGTGTGTTCAATCTCTCTGGCCTGAATGTGGCGCGGGATAATTCCCACAACTTTAGAACCAGCAGAAAGCGCGGAATCCGCCACAAGCCCCATTAAACCAACACGGCCGCCACCGTAAACCAAGTCCCAGTTATTGGCAGCAAGGCTTTTACCCAGCTCAACCGCCGCATCCTTATAGGCCTGATCCACGCGGCTCGAAGACCCGCAATACACACACACAGATTTAATCATTGTCATTTCTTGCTTTTCCTAAAATTCAAAATATTCAATTTCAGTGTAACATCAAGGAGATAATCTTTTCCAGTGCCTTGTTCTTAACACTTTGCACAAAAGTTTTTTCGCTATATTGTCTTCTCTAAATTATCAACTTTTACTGGCAGGACAATATCACCATGGGCGTATCCCTTTTCGACACAATCAAAAAAACAGTGCTGGTGCCGCCACACCCTGCGGGCATTCCATTCATTGGCGGCGGACTAGTCGCCACGCTCGTTCTTTTTTTGGTTGCGGATTTTTTAGGCATACTAGCCCTTACGTTCACGCTCTTTTGCCTATACTTCTTTCGCGACCCTGATCGTGTTGTCCCTCAAAAAGATTCACTCGTCCTGTCTGGGGGTGATGGCGTTATCAGCCACATTGTTGACAATGTCAGTCTTCCCAAAGAACTGGAATGCGATGACGAAGAAAAATATATGCGTATCAGCACGTTTTTATCCGTACTGGATGTTCATGTAAACCGCCTTCCTGTGTCAGGAAAAATTATCAAAAAAGTCTATACGCCAGGGAAATTTTTAAATGCCGATCTTGATAAGGCGAGTGAAGATAACGAGCGCTGCGCTTATTTAATTGAAACCCCTACGGGCAAAAAAATATGTGTGGTACAAATTGCTGGGCTTATTGCCCGCCGTATTTTAAATGATGCCAAAGAAGGCGATGAAGCCGTTGCGGGCGCGCGCTTTGGCATTATCCGCTTTGGAAGCCGTGTTGATGTCTACATTCCACAAGGCGAGGCTGCACCTTTGGTTGTTGTAGGTCAAAGATCCATTGGCGGGGAGACTGTTCTGGCAGATTTTGAAAACACATCAGATTCCCGCACAGGATTGGTTTTATAAATGAATGTCAGTGAAATAAAAACCGCGCATCGTGAAGATGTAAACGCAAAACAAAACCTTATGGGCTTGCATAAACTCATCCCCAATCTTATGACCTTAACGGCCATCGCCATGGGGTTGATTGCCATACAGCTGGCATGGGATAATTACTGGGATCGTGCTGTGCTAGCCATTCTTGTGGCGGTCATACTGGATGCCATGGATGGAGCGACAGCCCGAATGCTGAATGCCGCCAGCGAGTTTGGGGCACAGCTGGATTCCCTATCTGATTTTTTAGCTTTTGGCGTTGCCCCTTCCATCATTCTTTATTCATGGATATTGGAAGAATCAGGAAAAGTGGGATGGATGGCTATGATTGTATATGCCTGCGCCTGCGCCTTGCGTCTGGCGCGCTTTAATGTCACACAAAAAGAATTACCTGTATGGAAAAAAGGATTTTTTTCTGGTGTCCCCTCCCCAGCGGGCGCAGGGCTTGCGCTTCTTCCCCTCATTATCTGGATTCAAGAGCCGCGTTTTTTTGAACAATTTTCTGTGGCATCCCCCCTTGTAGGACTTTGGATGATGCTGGTTGGTGCCCTTATGATAAGCCGCATTCCAACTTTTTCGACAAAGGCTATAAAACTGCCCGCCAAGTTTGGACTCCCCGTTCTGGCCGCTGCCGCATTTTTGATTGCCTGTCTGGTTCACCTGCCTTGGATTACGTTGACCCTTCTGGCCATAATTTATATTTCCAGCATACCCTTCGCCGTTAAAAAGTTTCGGGAACTTCAAAAAATACATTCCGATGATGAAGATTTAACAGATCTTGCCTTGGGTGCCATCATGCTTGAAGATTTTTCGCCGCCCAAAGAAAAACAGGACGCCCCCTAGATGATAGACACCCTGGCATCAAAGACGGCTTTGTCCTTTATTCTACCTTGGCGTGACAGATTGCAACTTAGCAACCTGTCCCAAAAAAAACTGCTTGTAATATCTTTTCTTTTCGGTCTGGTTTCCTGCTTTTGCGTCAGTCTGCATTCCTACATACCCGCCCTTGTCTTTCTTCTTCTCAATCGCTTTTTTGATACATTGGCCGCCAGCCTTCAAAGTGCGGATACTACTACCTTCATAAAAGGTGTTTTTGATGATGTTTTCTTCGCCTCTTTCATATTCTTTTTTATGCTCGGGCAGAACGGCACAGGCATAGCGGCGGCCTTTTTACTGCTCTCTTTTCTTGTTGCAAAAACCTGCGGTAAAGAGGCAGATAATTTCACACCTATACTGGAAAACGTGGAGATTGTAGTCTTCATGGCGGTTTGCTGCCTTTTGCCACAAACCTATGCGCTATTTTCTATTCTTTTAGGATTTTTATTCTGGGTTGATGCGGGGCGAGGTTTTTTTAAATCTCTCTAGCCATTATTTTATGCGCCCATACCCCCACCAGGAGAGGGCATCCCTTGAGAAAATGTCGGGGCTGGCCTAAAACGGATCTCTTCCATATCATCTGCTGGCGTTTGTTGCTTTCCTGTGATGGCACCCAACAGGCCTATCACAGCCTCACCGCCCAGTTTTAATGTAGCGCCGCCCGCCTCCATGGCAAGCTTGGCCGCCTGACCGCCCATATATGCGGCATCCCCTTGCGGGGCATGTGCCCCTTCGATAGACCTTAAAGAATCCCCTGCTATAATTGCACTGTCTGCAAGTGTATGCGCATCGGGATGTGACGAAAGGGTTTGCGTTATCGCTGGACTGGTTTTTTCTGGCACTACAGCAGCAGCTCCTTCAAACGACCGCGCAAGAGAGATATTTGTCCCTACTTGGTCAGCGGGCAGAATGGGCGTCATAACCTCATCCCTGTTTTGTGCAAAAAGCGTTGCTGAATCCAGAGCCATGACTAAACCACCGATCCTGATGCGGCCACTTGCTCGGCTTCACGCAGCAAGTCCTGTGGCCTTATTGACGGCCCGCTCCCAAGCCCCATGCTTGGGGCAATCTGGTTTATTTTGTTCATGACCGCGCTGTGCTGCTGGCGCGCAACTATAGCGCTTTCCAATGACTTTTCATTGGCGTTACGAAGATCCACTGTCATTTCTTTGGCCATTTTTACGCCCGCAAAACTTTGTTTTTCTGGAACGTCCCAAGTCTTTAGGGCATCTTTTTCCTGATCCTTTAAAGAGCTGGCCGCAATATTTGAACGGCTAAGGATGCCCTCTTTTGCGTTTACAGAAAAAGGTTTTGATTTTTTGTCTTCATTCCCATCATCATAGGATTTTTCCTTGACGGACGTGCGATAGACACCTGGTGCACGGCGCGCTGTATGGATATCCTCTTCTATCGTGCGGGATTTTTCATCGGGAGATAATGATGCGCCTTCCGTTCTGTCCGACAAGCGAGCATCCATAAATTCAATAACCGTTGATGCCAGTTTCAGGCCCGTTGCTTCAAGAGCCAGATCTCCGTAGACCTGTCCCTCCACACTCCCGCCGTTTCCAGTGCTCTTTTTTTCGGCCTCTTCAACACGGGCGCTTTGCTCACGCACATCCGCAACCTGTGCTTTGGCGCGGCGCTCTATTTCATCTATTTGCGCAGCACTATGGTCAGCCGTCGCCTGTTCAACCACTGCCGTATTTTTCTGAACCGTAAATTCGCTGGCGTTTGTAGCCATTTTTACCTCACACTATAAGATTACAGGATTGGGTAAAGAAAACACAAATTTGAAAGAATAAAGTGATTACAAGTGGTTAAGAAACCCTTAACCGCCTGTAAGACAACGCCTCGGCAACATCTTGAGATACGATTATATCCCGCCCTGCCATGTCAGAAATGGTCAAGGCCACCTTCATCAGGCGGTGATACGCACGGGCGGACAATTTCATACGCTCGGCGGCATTTACAAACATGGTTTTGGTTTTTTCATCCATGTGGGCGATCTCTTCCAAAAGTTCGGTCGTGGCCTGCGCATTGGTTAAAATACCCTCTGCTGATGCTCCAAAAGATTTATACCGCTCTTCTTGCTTTTGGCGCACTGCTTTAACGCGCATGGCCACAGCAGATGATTTTTCACCATCCACAGCGCTTTCCGATAAATCAGAGATGCTCACCGCGCCCACATCAACTTGAATATCAATCCTGTCCAACAAAGGTCCTGAGAGTTTATTTTGGTATTCTCCGCCACATCGGGGTGCCTTGGTGCATTCCATATCAGGATCACCCAAATACCCGCAACGACATGGGTTCATCGCCGCAATCAATTGAAAGGATGCGGGGTATGTTACATGTGCATTGGCCCGCGCAACCACGGCATTGCCTGTTTCCAAGGGCTGTCGCAGAGCTTCCAATGTGCCACGCGCAAATTCTGGCAGCTCATCCAAAAACAAAACCCCGCGATGGGCGAGTGATATCTCCCCTGGGCGCACACGATGGCCGCCGCCCACAAGGGCGGGGAGTGAAGCCGAGTGATGCGGGTCACGAAACGGGCGGGATTTCACAAGCCCCCCTTCAGACAGCGTGCCCGCCAATGAATGTATCATCGACACTTCCAAAGCTTCGCGGGCAGACAAAGGTGGCAAAATACCTGGCAGGCACGAGGCCAGCATAGATTTCCCCGCCCCAGGTGGCCCTATTAAAAGAAGATTATGACCGCCTGCAGCAGAAACTTCCAGCGCGCGTTTGGCACTTTCTTGACCTTTGACCTGCGACAAGTCTGGCACGCGCCGCGCATCCTGCCCCTCCACCATTTTCGGCTTTGGCTGGGACATCATCTGCGTGCCCTTGATATGGTTGATAAGCTGCAGCAAATTGGCGGGCGCCAGAATTTCAACATCTCCTGCCCACGCCGCCTCGCCACCGCAACTTTCTGGGCATATCAAAGAATTGTCATTCGCGCTTGCATGGATGGCCGCAGGCAATACACCCGCAACAGACCGTATCCCCGCATCCAGCGATAGCTCCCCCAGGACAACATATTTTTCCATTTCATCTTTTGGCAAAATATCCATGGCTGTCAAAAGACCCAAAGCAATGGGCAAATCAAAATGTGATCCTTCTTTTATCACATCGGCAGGCGCGAGGTTTACGGTCAGGCGTTTGGCAGGAAGCGCAATCCCCAGCGCATGAAGCGCGGCGCGCACTCTCTCTTTGCTTTCAGCCACCGCCTTGTCAGGAAGTCCCACAATCGTAAAGGCTGGCAGGCCGTTTGATATTTGTACCTGCACGTCAATGCTTTGTACATCCACACCTTGAAAAGCAATCGTGTTAATTCGTGCGACCATTAGGGCATTTCTCCAATAGTGACACAGCCCGCATTATAATTATCCAAAGGCGTATTAGAGATGACAATAAAATCAGATCCTTTTTCTGTCTGGATGACATCCACAATATCGTATTTTTTCTTGGGCGGAAAACACTCTACGGGATCAACTGGCCTGTTTAATTTCTTATTCATTTTCTTGCCTGTTTCTGAATCAAAAGTAATTTTTTCAAGCTTATCTACATTTCCATAGAGAACATAAGGGCCATTTTTTGAATTAAAGAAACGCATACCAACTCGGTAAGGCATCAACGCATCCACATCCCATCTCTTGCCTTTTATTTTTGTTAAGTGAACCTCATCTGGCGCTTCATCTTTTGTATTTCCATTATCCCATCCATAGGCAGCATAAAGAGAATCTTCGCCCTCAATTAATTTCAAGACATCCATACCATTCCCTGTTTTCTTAGAGGATTGTGTTAGAATCTTCCTTTCAACCTGATCTAACTTTGGAGAAAACTCCCAATAAACTGGTACCGCTTCATTAGAGGAAATACTTTCAAAACCAAGGACTGCATAATTACCATCAGGGGTTACTGCCAAACTACCGTTTAAAGTTGTTACTCCTCCTCCGAAAGTGACTTCATTCAAAACTTTTAAATTCTGGTTGAGTACGCTAAGTTTAAAATAACCACCAGAGCCCTGTGCCAGCATAAGAAAGTTCCCATCCCCCAATAATTCAATCCCTAAAGGAATCCGCTCTTTAAAGTTTTTTTCTTTTAATACTTTAAATCCCTTAGGCTGTATGACGGCAATAAAGTTCTGACGCGTATCATCAAACGAAAATGTCCGATTATAATTAACACCAGCGACCACAAGATTTCCGTCTAGGTTTTTACGAACATACTGGGCATAACCTTCCAAAGAAAAAGGTCCAGAAAATTTTGCATCCAATGGGCCAGAATAATC
>CAUJHK010000054.1 GCA_963204715.1 Pseudomonadota bacterium
GGAACGTGATAGTGTTGTTTTAATTGGGATAATATATAGTTTGCATTAAGGACGGCATCCTCTGAAACTTGACGCAGGCCATCTGCTCCATGGGACATCATATAGGTGAGGGCGCGGACATGCATGCCAAACTGCCCCTGAAAGCCTTTTATGCGGCCACAGGTGCTTTTTCGTTCCTCTTTATTCTCAAATCGATACGTACCGTTTTCGTTCAAAACAACAGGAGATGGCACATATTTGCGCAAGTCTTCGGTGACGCAGATTGGGCCAGAGCCTGGCCCGCCGCCCCCATGAGGGGTGGAAAAGGTTTTGTGAAGGTTGATGTGCATCACGTCAACGCCAAAGTCAGCGGGGCGCACCTTGCCGACAAGGGCGTTAAAATTCGCCCCGTCACAATAAAAGTAACCGCCTGCGTCATGAAGCAGTTTTGAGATTTCCTGAATGTCACTTTCAAACAATCCGCATGTGTTAGGGTTTGTTACCATCATGCCAGCGACGTCACGCCCGTCACCCAATGCCTCTTTAAAAGCGTCTATGGTGACGCGTCCTGAGTCACGCGTAGGGATGACCCGAATATCAAACCCGCACATGGCGGCTGTGGCGGGGTTTGTGCCATGGGCTGAATCTGGCACGAGGATCACTTTTTTATGGCCGTTGCCGTTTAATTCATGGGCGCGGGCTATGGTCATAATTCCTGCCAGCTCACCATGCGCCCCTGCGGCAGGGGTGAGGCAAACGCCAGGAAGGCCCGTCAACTCGGTAAGCCACTCTTGTAGCTCATACATTAATTTTAACCCGCCCTGAACGGTAGAAGCTGGCTGCAGCGGGTGGATATGCGCAAAGCCAGGGTGGCGGGCGATTTTCTCATTCAATCTTGGGTTGTGCTTCATGGTGCAGGAACCAAGGGGAAAGAAACCACTATCAATGGAATAATTCTTGGTGGACAGACGCACGAAGTGACGCACCACTTCAGGTTCAGACACCTGTGCAAGGCCGATATTCCCGCGTGCCGAATGACCTGTGCGCAAGGGCATGTTGGATGGTTTTGGCAGGTCTACGCCTGAATGATCAGACCGCCCTTTTTCCCATAAAAGATTTTCCTGATAGTTGAGTCCACGGTTTAAGTCTTTCACGGGTATATCCATTTCATCGTCATTGGCTGGGGTCTTTGTCGCAGGTTCGTTTGACATTTTACACCATGCCTTTCAAAGCGGTTGCCAGTGTGGCAATGTCTTCATCCGAGGTCATTTCGGTGGCCGCAACAATAAGGCGGCTGCCATCAGCGTATCCTGCTATAATGTCCTTGGCCGTGAGTTTTTCCACCAGTTTTGTGCAGTCAAAGCCGTCTGCAAAGCGCAGCGTAAACTCGTTAAAAAAGGTTTTGTTTTCTATGCTGATGCCCTGAAGGCCGGCCAAAGCATCGGCCAGTTTGCAGGCGGCTTCATGGTTGAGGCGGGCGAGGGTTTTAAACCCGTCTTCCCCCAACAGGGCCATGTGGACTGTAAAGGCGAGAGCGCATAGTCCTTGGTTTGTGCAGATGTTTGAGGTCGCCTTTTCGCGGCGGATATGCTGCTCACGCGTGGACAAGGTTAAAACAAAGCCGCGGTTGCCGTCCGCATCCACGGTTTCCCCGCACAGGCGCCCTGGCATTTGGCGCAAATATTTCTCGCGGCATGCAAAAAAGCCAAGGTGCGGCCCGCCAAAAGACATGGCGTTGCCAATAGATTGCGCTTCGCCGCACACAATGTCTGCTTCCGCAGGAGCAGGCAACAGACCAAGGGAAAGGATTTCATTGACCACAACGATGAGAAGCGCACCCGTTTCATCACATATTTTGCGAAAGGTTTCGTAGACGTGGACGTTGCCATAAAAGTCGGGAGACTGCACAATAATGCAGGCCGTATCTGAATCTGCCGCAGCATTTTCTTCAATGTGACCGATATTGGAATTTTTGAGGTAGCTCTCCAAAACTCCCTGATAATGCGGGTGAAGAGGGGTGCTTAACACCACTTTGTTGCGCTTTGTCACGCGCATGGCCATAAGCGCGGCCTCGGCCACAGCCGTTGCGCCATCATACAAGGAGGCATTGGCAATGTCCTGCCCCGTAATCATCGCAATCATGCTTTGAAATTCATAAAGATATTGCAGCGTGCCTTGTGCTATCTCTGGCTGATAGGGAGTGTAGGCCGTTAAAAACTCGCTGCGCTGGATGATGTAGTCCACCGACGCGGGGACATGGTGATAATAACACCCCGCACCCAGGAAGAAAGGCCCCATGCCTGCATGGTGGTTTTCGTTGGCATAAGCTGAAAGTTTGCGTTCCACCTCCAATTCACCAATGTGGAGCGGCAGGTCTGGCAAGTCCTTGCGCATGGCAGATTTTGGGACATCCACAAACAAATCATCGACGGTTTTTGCGCCAATGGAGTGCAGCATATCTTTGCGGTTTTGGGCGGTGAGGGGCAAATAGCGCATCAGCTTAAACTTTCTGTATATTTTTTGTAGGATGTTGCATCCATAAGGCCTTGCGCTTCCGCAGCATCCGACATTTCGATCTTGATAATCCATCCTTTGTCGAGGTCTTCTTTTAAGTCTTCGAGATTGTCGGAAAGTGCATCATTCACCGCAACAATTTTGCCCGATACAGGGGTGTAGATTTCGCTCGCGGCCTTGACGGATTCAACAACGGCAAAATTGTCCCCTTTTTTAAGGCTGCGCCCGTTTTCAGGAAGCTCCAAATACACAAGGTCACCCAGCGCATGGCGGGCGTAGGTTGTAATGCCTATCCATGCCGTATTGCCCTCAATCTTCATCCATTCATGGTCGCTGGTGTATTTGATGTCGCTCATAATCATTCCTTTGTTTTACGCGCTTTTTTGTTTTGGGGTGGCTTTGGTCTTGGGTTTAACGAAGGGAAGGGCTGTCAAAACCCCTTTAATGTCCCGCCCGCGCACGCGCACCAAAACATCATCCCCAATATTTGCCTTATGGGGATTAATGTATCCTTGGCCGATAGCTTCAGACAAGGTGGGGGAGAAGCCACCAGACGTTAAGTCCCCAAGTTTTTCGCCCGATAGGGTAAAAATCTCCGCTCCCTCGCGGGCGATGCCCTTGTCAGTAAGCCTGACGCCAACCCGTTTGCGCAGCGCTTTGCCGCCCATGTGGTTTTTGATGGCATCATAGCCAATATATCCCGTTTTATCTTTGCCCATAATCCACCCTAAATCGGCCTCCAGGGGTGATGTTGTTGCATCAATATCATGGCCGTAAAGCGGGTATCCCATTTCCAGCCGCAACGAATCCCGCGCGGCCAAACCCACTGGTTTAACGTCTGAATGCTGCAATAATTTACCCCAAATTTGTGCAGCAATGTCTTGCGGAATACTTATTTCAAAGCCATCTTCGCCTGTGTAGCCTAGGCGCGAAATCCAGTGCGGGCCATGCTCAAAATAACGCATATAACCCAAATTGCTGCAGTCAATGTTGAGTGTTTCGCGCACAATTTTTTCGGACAGCGGGCCTTGAATGGCAATCAAAGCGCGGTCGTCATGGATGGTGAGTTTTGCATCATCGGGAAGGTGGGATTTTATCCAGCCGATGTCCTTGTCCTTGCACCCTGCATTGATGACAGCGAAGAATTTGTCCTCCGAAAGGCGGGTGATGATAAGGTCGTCGACCATGCCGCCTTCTTCATTGGTCAGGACAGAATATTTGGCCACGCCATGCCCAAGTTTTGAAATGGCAGAGGGGGTAAGATGTTCCCATAAGGCAGCTGCGCCCGCGCCTTCCAGCCATATCTGCCCCATATGGGACACATCAAACACGCCGCATTTTTCCCTCGTCCAGTTATGCTCCCCCAAGACCCCAAGCGGATATTGAATGGGCATATCATACCCCGCGAATTCCGCCATTTTGGCGTTCAGGGCAAGGTGCTGGGCATGCAAGGGCGTTGTTTTCATGGGGTGGGCTTGTTTTTCAGGAGGCAGGCTCATATATTGTTTGTAATGGATATGGGCATAAAATTACCATAGAACCTCGGCATTTAGAAAAGGAGACACCAACATGTCCACAGATACAAAAAAACCAAGCACCGACAAAAAAGACGACGGTAAGGGCGGCAAAGGCAGCCATGGCGGATGCGGTTGTGGCCACAGCCATTAAACCTGCCTGTTAACCATTCGGTTTCATGTGAAATAGCAAAAACCCCGCGAGTCGCGGGGTTTTTTATAATCACGCAGGCACGCCGAAGAGGTCATAATCATCTGCGTCTTCGATGGTAACGGGGATAATGTCACCTTGTTTTAAATGGCCAGCGTCGCGAAGATAGACCTTGCCATCAATCTCTGGTGCATCTCCTTCGGAGCGTGCGTCCGCGCCGCCATCCTCGCCAACTTCGTCAATAATGACGTTAATGGTTTTGCCTACTTTGGATTGAAGCTTTGCGGCGCTAATTTTTTGTTGCACTTCCATGAACCGTTCAAAGCGGTCTTGTTTGACATCTTCAGAAATTTGTAACTCAATGCCGTTCGCCACAGCGCCCTTTACGGGCTCATACTTAAACGCTCCCACACGGTCTAGTTGTACCTCTTGCAGCCAGTCCAGCATAAACTGGAAATGCTCTTCCGTTTCGCCTGGGTGGCCCACGATAAAGGAAGAACGAATGGTCAGGTCTGGGCACATGGCGCGCCAGCTTTGAATTCTGGCGGCGGTTTTTTCCTGATGCGCGGGGCGCTTCATCAGTTTCAGCACTTCCGGGTGCGCGTGCTGAAATGGAATGTCGATATAGGGCAATATTTTCCGCTCATTCATCAAAGGTATAACTTTATCAACGTGCGGGTAGGGGTAAACATAATGCATGCGAACCCATATACCAAGCTCACCCAGCGCTTCACAAAGGTCTTGAAACTTTGTGGCCCATTTGCGTCCCTTCCAGCCAAATTCCTGATATTTCAAATCTATCCCGTAGGCGGAGGTGTCTTGGGATATCACCAGCAATTCTTTTACCCCAGCGCGTGCCAGATTTTCTGCCTCCGCAATCACATGATGGATGGGTCGTGACACAAGATCGCCGCGCAGTGATGGGATGATGCAAAAAGTGCAGCGGTTGTTGCAGCCTTCGGAAATTTTCAAATAGGCATAATGGCGTGGGGTCAGTTTTAACCCTTCGGGTGGCACAAGGTCCATAAACGGGTCATGTTGGGGCGGAACTGCATCATGAACAGCCTCAACCACCTGTTCATATTGATGCGCGCCTGTCACGGCCAGAACATTGGGGAAGCGGGATGTGATTTCTTCAGGGTTTTTGCCCATGCAGCCTGTGACAATAACACGGCCATTTTCCTTCATGGCGGTGCCAATGGCACTGAGGGATTCTTCCTTGGCGGAATCCAAAAAGCCACACGTGTTTACAATAACAACGTCGGCGTCATTATATTGACCCGACATCTCATACCCTTCAGAGCGAAGCTTGGTCAAAATGCGTTCGGAATCCACCAGAGCTTTGGGGCATCCGAGGGAGATCATGCCCACCTTTGGGGCGGCTTTATTGTTCGTTTGGGTTGTCATAGCCGCGCACAGTACAGGATTTGCCCGTTTGGGGGGAAGAAAAATCTTTTATGGGTTTTCTTTAGGAGTTTGTTTGGCGGCTGTATCTGATGGCTCCACAATTTTTTGCGTGATAATAGCGCGGTTGTTCTCGCTTTTTATGCCTTGCGCCTGCAACTGCTGGTTACCGTACCAGCCGCCGCCTAGGGATTTGTAAAGGTCAACAGCGGCTGCCAAACGCTCGTTCTTGGTTTGGATATACGCATCTTCCGCAGATAGCATAGTGCGGCGGATGTCCAAAAGGTTCTGGAAATCAATAGACCCTACATCATATTGCTTTTGCGAAAGGTCATAGGCCTTGCGGGATTCCGAAAGGGCCGTTTGCAAAAACTCTTCGCGGGACTGTGAGGCTTTCACACCTGCCAAAGCATTTTCAACCTCCTTGAAGGCAACAAGGACTGTTTTGCGGTAATTTTGTGCAAGTTCTTCTTTTCTCGCTTTAGAAAAATCAAGATTGCCTTCCAAAAGGCCGCCCTTGAACAAAGGCGCAGTCAGGGAAGAGGCAAGGGACAGGGCCGTTGTTGCAGGATCACCCAGTGATGTAGACGCAACATTCCAGTTAAGTCCTAATGTTACATCTGGGAAAAAGGCAGCTCTGGCCACTCCAATATTGGCGTTGGCTGATCTTAGGTCTGCTTCTGAAGAAGCAATGTCAGGGCGGCGTTCCAGTAACGTGGAAGGTTGCCCCGCCGCAATGTCGGGAACAGAAATGCTGCGCAAT
>CAUJHK010000055.1 GCA_963204715.1 Pseudomonadota bacterium
TGGCGGTTGTGGGGTATGGGTTAGCCACTGCCAACTGGCACATAGCTCAAGGGGCTTTTTTCTTGTTCATGACCAACTTGTTGGCAATATCCTTGAGTGTAACTCTTATTGCAAAGCTATACGGCTTTGGTGCACACAACGCACCAAAAACAACCCTGTTGCAAACATCTCTGGTCTTTATAGCATTTGGTTTAATGTCCATTCCATTAGGTCTTTCGTTATCAAAAATTGCCTATCAATCCTATGTTACAAAAACGGTTAAAAACGAAATCTCCGCTTACTATGAAAACGCCAATAGTCGCGTTAATAATTTTTCCCTTACTTTCTCAAAAAACAATCCGATCAGTGTTTACTGTGTTTTGGTAACAGACAAATACCGCGCAAAAGCAGAAAGCGATATAAAAAGCAAAATAGAAAAAGAAATTGAAGAGCCCCTCTCTTTTTCATTAGACCAAATTATCGTAACAAAAAGTGAGCAGGAAAAAATTATTAATCAGGAAACCATTATTCCCACAACAACCCTTACAAACGCTACCCAATCAAAACTCCTGTCCACCAGTCCAGAAGAAGATATCACCAGCAGCATCAAAAATGCCGTATTCTTTCCTATGCAATTCATAAAAACTGAAGCCAACACCAAGAAAATTTTTATCTATCCTGAATCTTCCAACAAATTCGATATAAAAACTTACCGCGAGTTTGAAAAATCATTGGTGCAAAAATTTCCCGACTGGAATATTTTTGTTATTCCGCCTGCGCAAGCCCTGCCCTACGTCTTTTTTGATATAGGCAAAAGTGTACTTAGCCCCCCAGAAACTGAAAAGTTGGACACTATTTTATGGGCTCTGCAAAGATGGAATATATCAGATGTTTTCGTGGCTGGATTCGCCAGCTCTTATACTGGTCAAAAGCCTTTCAACAATAATTCCCTAGCCTTAAAACGGGCCAACACGGTAAAAAATTATTTTGAAAGCCAAGGCATAAAAGCCTCCGCAAAAAGTGATTATTTGACGTTTGACCAAAAAATGCAAGAACGTGACAATGGCATAAACAATTTACAGCGTGTCGAAGTGCGACTTGGCCAAATACAAAAATAATTTAGTTTAAAAAAAGCTCTGCGGGTCAATGTCCACCTGCACACGCAAAGTGGTGGGGATTTTAAACTCCGCCAGCCAGTGTTCAATGGTTTTTTGAATATCAATCTGTTTGTCCGCGCGCACCAACAATCTACGCCTGAATTTTCCACGCAGTTTATACATGGGCGCATCCGCAGGGCCAAGTGTTTGCACCCCTTTGGCGTGCGGTGCAGATTGTCCCAGTTTTTTAGAAAGCTCTATCACCTGCCCCTCATCACGCCCTGATACAATAATGCCCGCAAGGCGGCTGTAGGGCGGCATGTTCGCGGCTTCGCGCTGCATGGCTTCCACATTTAAAAAATCATCGCGGGCAAAAGACGCCAGCGCCTGCATCACGCGGCTTTGCGGGTTAAAGCTTTGCAAATACACATGCCCCTTTTCGTCTTCGCGGCCCGCGCGCCCCGCCACTTGGTGCAGCAGTTGGAATGTGCGCTCGGACGCTCGCAAATCCCCACCCGACAATCCTAAATCGGCGTCAATCACGCCCACCAGAGTAAGCTTGGGGAAGTGATGGCCTTTCGCAATAATCTGCGTGCCGATAATAATATCCACGCGGTGGTCACGAATATCATCCAGCATTTTTTTCAATTCATCATGCGTTGTCGCCGTGTCGCTTGACAAAACACAGGTGCGCGCATCGGGGAATAATTCGCGCACCTCTTCTAAAACGCGCTCCACACCTGGCCCGCACGCGGCCAGTGAATCTTTGTCCCCGCATTTGGGACATTGTGGCGGCATGCGCGTGTCATACCCGCAATGATGACAATGAAGTTTGTTTGTTTTCTTGTGTTCAATCAGCCACGCGCTGCACCGCGGGCACTCAAACCTGTGGCCACAGGTGCGGCACAATGTCAAAGGCGCGTAGCCGCGGCGGTTTAAAAACAGTAATGCCTGCCCCTTTTGCTCTGTGATAGTGTCCGCTATGGCCTTGGTGAGTGATGGCGCAATAAAATGGTTGCGCTCTGGCTTGTCCTTGGTCATGTCTATCAAATGCATGTCTGGCATGCCCGCCTGCCCGTGGCGGTCTGGCAGCTCAAGGTGGCCGTACTTCCCGCTCCAGACATTGTGCATGCTCTCCAGTGATGGCGTGGCCGACACCATAACAACAGGGAATTTTCCCATATGGGCACGCACCACCGCCATGTCGCGTGCATTGCATATAACGCCCTCTTCTTGTTTGTAGGCGGGGTCGTGTTCTTCATCGACGATAATCAACCCCAAATCTTTATACGGCAAAAACAAGGATGACCTTGCGCCCACCACAACCTTGCATTCGCCTTGCGCCACACCGCGCCATGTGGTTTTTCGCATGGCATCGGAGAGTGATGAATGCCAAAGCGCGGGCGCACATCCAAACCTCTCTTTGAAGCGTGACAAAAACGCGTTCGAGAGTGCAATTTCAGGCAGCATAATCAAAACCTGTTTGTCTTGTTTTAAGGCCTGCGCCACAGCTTCAAAATAAACTTCAGTCTTGCCAGACCCTGTCACGCCGTCCAGCAAATACGCACTGTATTTATTTTTAGTGGCCAAAACCAACTCATCCGCCGCCAGTTGTTGTGCAGGTGATAATGTCGCGCCAGCCCGTAAAGCATCAGGCGCGCGGCAGGGCGGCGGCTGCGTGACCAGCACCTCCTTTAAATATCCTTTTTCATGCAGTGTTTTTATAACGCCCGCGCCAACGCCCGCTTCGCGCGACAGCTCTGATGCCCTTCGCGCCAGTCCATCGCGCGCAATCTCCATCACGGCTTTGTGCTTGGGGGATAAGTTTTTCCACCCGTCCATTCCTAAAGCCTTCCCCACACCTGTGGGGGGAAGGTTTGTGTTGGGAGAGTGGCTTTTTGCACAAACATACGCCTTCACGCTTTTGGGTTCGTCCAGCGCGGACGGCACGCTCAACGCCAGTTTTAAAAATGCGCCAAGCTCGCTCATGGTGTAGTGCGCGGCCCAGTCTATAAACCTGCGCATGGGCGCAGGCATGGGCGGCACATCATATTTTTGGATAATGGATTTTATTTTGGAAGGGTTCACATCATCCGCACCCTCCCCCCAGACAACGCCAATCACATGGCGCGCCCCCAGCGGGACGACAACATAATCACCATCTTCCACGTCCATGCCCTTTGGCACGGCGTAGTCATACGCCTTTTTCACAGGATACGGGACAAGGACAGCTTTTGTTACCATAAAACCAAACATAAAAAGAGGATTGCCAAAGGACTATACGAAACGCGGGATAGACTGGAAAGCCAAAACCCTTTCCCCTTGCCCTTTTTGTGTGCGGGCATTAAGGATGGGGCATCTTTTGGCCAAACAGAAATAAGGGATTCGCTTTTCATGAAATTTTTCGCCGACACCTCCGATATCAACGACATCAAGGAACTGGAAAATTCAGGCCTTCTTGATGGCGTGACGACAAACCCTTCCATCATCGCAAAATCAGGCAAACAGTTTTTACCGCTGATCGAGGAAATCTGCTCTATTGTCCACGGCCCTGTCAGCGCAGAAGTCGCCAGCACAGACTATGAAACCATGATAAAAGAGGGCAAAAAACTTGCCAAAATCGCCGACAATGTCGCGGTGAAGGTGCCATTGACACCAGCAGGTTTGAAAGTATGCAAAGAATTGTCCGATGAAGGCACCATGGTCAATGTCACGCTGTGCTTTTCGGCGGGGCAGGCCATCCTGGCGGCCAAGGCTGGCGCGACATTCATCTCTCCTTTCGTTGGGCGTCTGGATGACCTTGCCCAAGATGGCATGCAGCTAATCTCCGACATCTGCCAGATCTACGCGAACTATCCTGAATGGAACACCGAAGTTCTGGTGGCATCCGTCCGTCACCCCGTCCACATTATTGAATCTGCCAAATTGGGAGCGGATGTTGTGACATGCCCGCCATCCGTGATTAAACAATTGTTCAATCACCCGCTCACGGACAAGGGTCTGGCCGCTTTTGTTGATGACTGGAAAAAAACGGGTCAAAGCATTTTGTAATAAACACCCTGATACCCTAAATCCAAACCCTCTTTGCATGCCCCCGCCTTGTGCGGGGGTTTGTTTTTCAGTTCTGTTTATAACACTCGACGCAAGCGTTCAGGGTTTATTATTTCTTGACAAAATAGGAATTATTTCATATACTCTTGGCATGCAAAACGTCGCCCAGAATCGTCCCGCCCCCACACCGCACCAAAAACGCGCCCGTTCAGGCTGGGATGCCGCGCGGCGAAAGCGTCATGCCGCCGCCATGCGCACATGGGCACCATGGGCCTCTTCCACAGGGCCAAAAACACGCGCTGGCAAAGCCAAATCTTCCCAAAATGCTTATAAACATGGCGCGCGCTCAAAAGAGGCGAAAGAGTTTGCCGCCTTTTTGCGCCTGTGCCAGCGCATCAATGGTCATGCCAGACAGGCCTTAAAATGCGCTAAACTATTGGGAAAAAACGGGTTTTTTATTGATGCGTCCGCCCTTGCCATGGCCATGCTCAAACAGGACAAAGTCGAAAATCCGACAATCGAACTATTGAAGATAGCGCCCCTGCCACCGCGTTTAAAGGCACTTTATACCCTGCGCGCCGCTTGCATGAATAAACATAATGCAAAAATCTTGCAATTATTCCCCCCATGGCACATATAAAGGGGCAGGATAATTCACCATGAGCGACAAAATTTTAAATTCTATGGGGTTTGCAAAACCCGAAAGCGAAACCCGCGTGGTGGTGGCCATGTCGGGCGGGGTGGATTCATCCGTCACCGCCGCCCTACTCCATGAGCAAGGCTATGATGTCGTGGGCGTGACGTTACAGCTTTATGATTACGGCGCGGCGGTGGATAGAAAAGGCGCGTGCTGTGCGGGCGCGGATATTTACGATGCCAAGCGCGTCGCGCAAGAACGCGGCTTTCCACATTACGTTTTAAACTATGAAGATAATTTTAAAGACTCTGTCATCACAGATTTTGTTGATAGCTATCTGGCGGGTGAAACCCCCATCCCGTGTGTCAAATGCAACCAGACCGTCAAATTCCGTGACCTTTTAAAAGTCGCGCGGGACTTGGGCGCAGATTGCATGGCAACAGGACACTATATTCAACGCATCGTGAATCCTGATACAGGGCGGGCAGAACTGCACCGCGCCGTTGATGTCACCAAAGACCAAAGCTATTTTTTGTTTGCCACCACGCAAGACCAGCTGGATTTTTTGCGCTTTCCTTTGGGCGGGTGGGACAAGTCCATCACGCGTGACCATGCGCAGCGCCTTGGCCTTGTAAACGCCGCCAAGCCAGACTCTCAAGACATCTGCTTCGTGCCCAATGGGGACTACGCCTCGGTGGTTAAAAAACTTGCACCGCAGGCGCAAAAAGCAGGGGACATTGTTCATCTTGATGGCCGCGTCATGGGCACGCACACAGGCATTGTCAATTACACGATAGGTCAGCGCAAGGGGCTTGGCATTGGCGGCGGGCACAATGATGAGAATGATCCGTTTTATGTGGTGCGCATTGATGCGCCTTCAAACCGCGTTATTGTTGGGCCCAAAGAAGCTTTGGCGCGCGACATTGTGTTTGTGAAAGATTTGAACCTGCTCGGTTTTGACCTTCAGTCCGGCGCGCAGAACGCGGATGCGAATAAAGGCAAAGAAAAGATTGGTATGGATAACGACGCAGGAATTCAAATAACCGTCAAGCTCCGTTCGGTCAGTGCGGCCTTTCCCGCTACGCTCTACCCCGCGGCAGATGGCCGTGCCGAAATTCATTTGGATTCTGCACAGTACGGTGTGTCGGCAGGACAGGCGGCCGTGTTTTATGATGGCACCCGCGTGCTTGGCGGTGGCTGGATTTGCGGGTCGGACAACAAAGCCCTGAAAATTGCGGCGTAAAAAATTGAATGAAAAAAGTATAATGAGTTTATCAAAGAAATTTTACACTTGTTCCGCGCCACCCAATCCTTTGCTTAAGGACAAAGACCCAAGGGATGTTTCTTCGCTTGCCAGAAGGGCGCGCGATGAAGGCAATCTTAACTTGTCTTTTTCGCTTTTGAAGGATGGTATAAAACTCCACCCCAATGATGCCTACCTGTGGCGTGATATGGGTTTTACATTACTTGAAGCCAATGAATTCAAAGAATGTCTAAGTTTTTTTAAAAGGGCCTACGCGCTGGCGCCAGATGACATGAAAATCGGAATGCCTTATGCCCGCCGCCTGCGACGCGAATGTATGTATGAAGAGGCTGAACAACTATACATGAAATTTATCAAGGGCGCGGACAACACAGACTCTATGAAGCTGCTTGAATCGCTGGGTATCTTGTATTTTCAGCAAAAGGAAAAGGGCCTTGCCGCCGCTTGTCTGGGGCAGGCCATACTGCATGGGCTGCAAAGCTCCCATGCTATCGAAAAATATGCGGCATTGAACGCGCAAGGCTTCACCTTAAATGATGAAACATGGACGGCCTTTGCAAACAGGCTACAAGCCGTGCTTGCCCCGCAAAAGCCCGTACAATCCCATACGGCATCATATAGGCCAAAGCCTGCCTAGGCCGCCCAAAGACGGCTTGACAAGGCAGGGTGAAAGCGTCATAAAGTCCCCCTTATTGTGGCGGTGTAGCTCAGCTGGTAGAGCAGAGGAATCATAATCCTTGTGTCGGGAGTTCAAGCCTCTCCACCGCCACCATATTTTCCCGTAGAAAATACCCCTACTCCCCTTGTGCAAAGCATCGCCATCTCTCCCGTGAAGCCCGCTTCAAGCCGCACTGCGCGAGCATAAAAAAACCGCCCGTTTGAGGCGGGCGGTTTTCGTAACTTTTGCAAGTCCTAGAGGACAGCTGCTTTCAGGTCTTTGGAGACGCGGAAAGCCACTTTCTTCTTCGCAGGAATCTTGATTGTCGCGCCTGTCGCAGGGTTACGGCCCATACGTGCAGATGTTTTCTTGACCATCAAAATACCAAAGCCAGGAACGCGAACTTTCGCACCGCGTTTGATGTGCTTTGTGATGTGCGCGATCAAATCACCCAAAACAGCTTCCGCTTGTTTTTTAGGCATCTCGTGCAACTGTGACAGGTCAGCGGCCAGTTGTTTTAGTGTTACAACATCACCTGTTGCAACAGAAACGAACTTGGCTGGTTTAGCAGGAGCGGCGGCTTTTTTCGCTGCTGGTGCTTTCTTCGCGGCTGCTTTTTTAGGAGCGGCCTTTTTAGGAGCGGCTTTCGCCTTTGCTGGTTTTGCTTTTGCTTTAGCTTTTTTTGCTGCAGCCATTGGTTTATATCCTTCTATAAAAGTTTCAGAATGGGTTTATCTTATGACTGATTTTCAAAAACGCAACGTAGAAAATAAAAGAAAGCACAATAAATACGCTAAAAATGGGCTTTTTTGTCTTTTTTGTGCTGGCGACATATCGGAAACGCTGTGTTTTCAGGCCTTTTGTGGTATAACGCTTCCATGAAAACACCCTTCTCTGCGCTGCAAAACACCCATGATTCTCCCCACGAGGCTGTGGAGGATTTGAAAACCATCTGCGATTTCATCCGTTATGGCACAACCCGATTCGGCGAATCAGGCCTGTTCTTCGGACACGGAACAGACAATGCGTTTGACGAGTGCGTCTTTATGGTGTTGGAAGCCCTGCACCTGCCCATCGACAATCTGGAGCCTTACTGGAACGCCCGCCTGACCAAGAGTGAGCGTGAAAAGATTGCCCGCCTTTTTGAAGAGCGTATCCGCACCAGAAAGCCCGCACCCTATCTTTTGAACAAGGCTTATATACAAGGCTACCCTTTTTATGTGGATGAGAGGGTGATTGTCCCCCGCTCCTTTATAGCGGACATATTATGCAAGGATGATGGCTTTTCACAAATACCAGATTACACAGCCATCACCCGCGTGCTTGATTTATGCACTGGCTCAGGCTGCCTTGGCATTATTGCCGCCCATCTTTTCCCAAGTGCCCATATTGATTGCGTTGATTTATCAAAGGATGCGCTGGACGTAGCACAGCGCAATGTTGATGATTACGGCTTGCAAGCGCGCGTGACGCTCCACCAAGGAGATTTGTTTGTCCCGCTCAAAGGCAAGACCTATGACCTTATCATCACAAACCCGCCTTACGTGGACAAAGAGGGCATGGACACGCTGCCACCTGAATTCAGGGCCGAACCTGCCATGGCGCTAGGCGCGGGGGATGATGGGCTGGATATTGTCCGCCGTATCCTGGCTGAAGGGAAAAATTATCTGAACGATGGCGGCGGCATATTATGTGAGCTGGGCCGCTGTGGCCCCGCACTGGAAGCCGCCTATCCCGCCACTCCGTTTTTGTGGGTTGATACCAACGCCATAAGCGGCGAGGTCTTCTGGATTCAAAAAGAGAAGATGTAGCATCAGCGTATCAATTGTACGCGCAAGATAAGCTTGTCCTTGGTGATTTCCAGATGTTTGTTGACGCCCTTGGGCAGCGGGATTTTGCTGTCCTTGCAAAGCATCATCAGGGCCGCGACCACAAAATCTATGGAATAGACAAACACCTCAACCTTGCCCGTGCGGTTGCTTTCTATATAAAAATCCAAATCCAGCGGGCTTTCGAGGTTCACATCCACCTTTTGTAAAATGCCCGATACGGGCTTGGCGACGGACTTATGCTCGCAAAAGCTATAGACGGCTCTATAGCTTTCTTGCATATCAAAATACACTCGCCTGTCTTCACGCGGCATCTTAAACCCCTTAATTATAAAGGCTTTCTATATAAGAGCATAAAACAGGTAAAAAATTTGTTAAAATGCTTTTTTGCCTGTGCTAGAATTTTATTAACCATTCTTCGTTAGGATAAGGATGTAATTATTCTATTTCATAAGGTTCGTATTCGTGGACAACACAGCCCCAGTATCAAACACAGAAACACAGACGGATGACCCGACCATCGCCGTTGCCCACAACATGGCAACGCTTTTGGGACAGATCAACCAGATGGAAACCTTTATCAAACGCCGCTTTGATGAAATCTCCATGGAGATCAACGCAACATCACAGCAGATTGATATGTCAGAAGATGGCATGGCCAAACGCTTTGGCGAGATTCTGGGTGTTATGAACTCTATCTCCTATAGCGGTGATGGAACAACGCCCGCCAACACAGGCGTTGAACTGGAGGCCGTTATTGCCGAAACATCCAAGGCCGCCAATACTATATTGGATAGCTGTGATGTGATGAATGAGCTTTTGTTCCCTGAAGACAATTTCATCTTTGAAAATGCCGATGCGCGCGAAGAGTGGCTGGGCAAACTTCGGGATGGCGTGCAGGGCATTATGGTTGCCTGCTCCTTTCAGGACATTGCAGGACAGCGTATCCGCAAGACGCTTGATAGTATCAGCGAGATTGAAGACCGCATTACAGGCGCTTTGGAAGGCATGGGCGTTGGGCCAGAGAGCATCAAGGCCGCCGCACAATCAAAGACCAAAGATGCCACGCAATCGGGCAATTCTCAGGACGATATCGACGCGCTGTTTTCTTAAAAACATCCTTAATTTTTCCTTAACATTTCAGGCCCAAACAATCGCATAAAATTTTATGTAATGTTAAAGGCCTTTTTACGCCCCTCCTGTAAGTTGGTGTCAGACAACAACGACAGGACGCAACAATGAACACCAAAGCCCCGCAAAAACAAACCGCAACAGACAGCTTTTTTGGCATGGCGTTGGCGCAAGCCTTTATGGGCTTTGCTTTCGGGGTTGATGTTGACATAGCATGGGAGGCCTGCGAGGCGACTTCCGCCGTTTATAAAGAGCGGGTTGAAGCCAGCACCGCCAACAGCAATACATCCTACAGCCTTGGCGCCCAAAAGAGCCTTGGCGGCCTGTTTGAAGCCAGCACACACAACGTGATAGACCTTGCCAAACCCTTCTCTTCTTTCGGGTATGACCGCAAGGCTCCCTCACCCTCTTCCTTCGGCTTTTCTATGGCTGCCTAAAAGGAAAAGGATTCAATCAACGGGATGAGTATGATAGACTTCATCCATGATGCCTGAATTCAAATCATCCTTGCTACGCGAAAAATTCACCTTGCGGGATGCGTTGGGTGATCTTTCGGATGAGCCACCCGTCATAGCGCTTTCAAACCGCATGGCCATCACGCTCAACACCTATGAAAAAGACGAGCCAGAAACTGTTGTTGTTCGCACCCAGAATATGCATAGCTGCGTGCGCTTTTGCGCCGCCATCGCCAAGGAATATCAGGACCGTGGGCCTATCACGCCCCGCTCGACACCCTATAATTTTGGCTCAGCGTGGAATGATGTCATCAAGGGCTATGAAAAAGACTGGAACGCCGATATATGGTGTGCAGTTTATTTTAAAGGTCGTCTTGTCTATGAAAGCGGAGAGCACCATCCGTTTTTGGACATCATTGAAAAATGTGATGCCGCCAGCGGCCAGAGTTATGATGAATCCGTTCTCTTCGCAGAAAAAGCCTTTGCGCAGGCTGGCAAGAACATGAAGATTACCCATGATGCCAACGTGGCCTTGATAGTCTCCATCAAGGAGGACGAGGCCAAATGCGGCGTTATCCTTCGTGGCGCCAACCGCAAGACAACCTTTAATTACACCGTCAAAAAGCTCCGCCTGCGCGGTGATGATGTGCGCATCCCCACCATATTGACAACCTCCGCTGCCTTTTTGGAGGGCGTACAGCTCGCCTTTGCCGTGGGCATGGCCAATAAAAAGCGCTCTATGGGTTTGATGGCAAAATATTCGGATGAAGACCGCAAGGGCAAACGCAGCAGCGACAGGCTCTCAAACCTCAGCCTTGCCATAGAAACATTCGAGGCCAAGTTCAACGTCCACTATCGCCCCGACAGGCCAAGCTTCCCCGAAATGGTGCGGGAGGCAGAAAGCTTTGCCATGACCATTCTAAAACCGCAGATGGAGGCCAAAATAGCCAGTGGTGAGATGGATAAAAAGGACTGGGTGGAGTAAAAACTTGACATAAACCCAATAGCTTGCTTTTATTTCTCCTTATTTTAAATAGGTAAAGAGTGTTTTATGAGTATCGTTATACCGCCAGGCTTTCAGGATCGCTTTTCAGAAGCTTTGAAAAAAGTACATGTTCCTTACGACAAAATCCTACCTTCTATAAACATTGCCGAGCAGTTGCTTCAAGAAGCCAACCCTGATGCCCCCCTTCCCGATGGTTTTTTTGACCTTAACAAAAACACCGAAATTATCGCCAGACGAATGAGGACAACCAAAGCGGAAGTTATCCGTAATTTTCCCGATTACGTGCGCGATTTATTTGAAGGGTTTGACTTGTTGCCAGAACATGATGCCACAGACAATGAACCTCATGATGATGCCACCAGTAAAAATAAAAAAGAGCGCAAACAATATTCTCCCAGAGTTAAAAAACTACCCATCGGGATAGAAGATGTTGTTGACGCTGGCGCAGCCTATTTCGCCAGACACGGCAAAAGACCGACCGCAAACTCTGGCCCTATCACAAATGGAAAATTTGCCGGGAAGATGAGCTGGTCCACCCTCATGATGAATTGTTCCTTGGATCCTAGAGAAGGATTTACTACCATCAACGAAATTATGGATTTGCATGCCATTGGTATAAAATCTGTGCGAAAGAAAATGCATTCTGCCCTTCACTCTGCATTTGAAAATGCGGCCGATTATCTATCAAGTTCTCAGCAGAGCCTACCCTACATATTCAAAGTTATAGAAAAATCACTAGCCCATACGATTGCAAAATCTGGGGCATACAGTAACAACACGGTTATAACCGCCGAACTGCTATCACCCCTAAAGCTTACCATTGCCGATATGGATAAACACTTTAGGGCTGCGGCTTCAAAAGATGGTCAGTTTCCCTACAAAAGTGTTTCTGACTTTATCACCAAGCGAAAAATTCCTGACCAGGCGCGCACCATCATGCGAAACAAAGCCGACGACAATGGGTGCCATATATAGCTTTGTAAAAAACCCCGCAAATAGCGGGGTTTTTAAATGCTTTTTCTAAATAAAATCTAGGCCGCTTTCGTCTTTGAGGACACTAAATCCCGCAAGACGTAATGCAAGATACCACCGTTTTTCATGTAGTCAATTTCATCGGCAGTATCGATTCTGCATAGCAGTTTCACATCCTGCTTGGTGCCATCTTTCCTTGTGATGGTCAATGTCACGTCTTGCAATGGTTTTAAATCCCCCTCCACGCCTGTGACATCAAATGTTTCACTGCCATCCAGTTTTAAATCATGGCGCGTCATGCCATCCTTGAACACCAATGGCAGAACACCCATACCCACAAGGTTTGAACGGTGAATACGCTCAAAGCTTTCGGCAATAACAGCCTTCACGCCTAGCAATGTCGTCCCCTTCGCCGCCCAGTCACGGGAAGAGCCTGTGCCATATTCCTTCCCCGCTATCACAACCAAAGGTGTGCCCTGCGCCTGATATTTCATGCAGGCATCATAGATTGGCATTTCTTCACCATTGAATTTGGTAAAGCCGCCTTCCTTGCCACCCAGCAATTCATTCTTGATACGGATGTTGGCGAATGTGCCGCGCATCATAACCTCATGGTTTCCGCGGCGCGCGCCGTAGGAGTTAAAGTCAATCGCCTGTACGCCATTCTCAAGCAAGTATTTCCCGGCAGGAGAATCCTTTTTGATAGAACCAGCAGGAGAGATGTGGTCAGTCGTGATGGAATCTCCGAACAATGCCATTAATTTTGCGCCCTTCACGTTGGAGATTTTTCCAGCGCCCGCGCTCATCCCTTCAAAATATGGCGGGTTTTGCACATAGGTTGATGTGTTATCCCAGCTATAGGTTTCAGAGTTCGCCGCGCCCTTAATGTCTTGCCATTCTTTGGGGCCAAGGAACACGTTGGAATAACGATCCTTGAACATCGCGGACGTCAAACAGAATTCAACCATGTCGTTGACTTCTTTGTTTGTTGGCCAGATGTCTTTTAGATAAACGTCATTACCGTTTTTATCTTTACCAAGGGAATCTTTATACAAATCAATCTTCATAGACCCCGCAATGGCGTAGGCGACCACAAGTGGTGGGGAGGCCAGATAGTTTGCCTTTACATGCGGGTTGATACGTCCTTCAAAGTTTCTGTTCCCCGAAAGCACGCCAGCAACAGTCAAATCACCTTCGGTGACGGCTTTGGCAATGTGGTCGGCAAGTGGGCCAGAGTTTCCGATACAGGTTGTACAGCCATATCCGACAAGGTTAAAGCCAATGGCATCAAGATGTTTTGATAAATCCGCCTTGTTCAAATAATCGGTCACAACCTGTGATCCGGGAGCGAGTGATGTTTTCACCCAAGGCTTGCGCGTTAACCCCAGCTCATGTGCTTTTTTGGCAACCAGTCCTGCGGCCACCATAACAGACGGGTTTGAAGTGTTGGTGCATGATGTGATGGCGGCAATGGCGACATGACCATCTTCCATCACATAATTCTCGCCCGCCACGGAAACTTTTTTGCCAGAGAGTTCAAGCTTGGCAAAATCAGGCGCGGCATCTTTTAGCAAAATTCTGTCTTGCGGGCGTTTTGGCCCAGCGATGGAAGGCTCAACTTCGGAAAGGTCAAGTGCAAGCGTGTCTGTAAAGACAGGCTCATGCCCCTTCTCACGCCACATGCCTTGTTCTTTGGCATAGGCCTCAACCAATTTCACGCGGGCCTCATCGCGGCCTGTGAAACGCAAATAACGAATGGTTTCGGCATCCACGGGGAAGAACCCGCATGTCGCGCCATATTCTGGGGCCATGTTGGCAATCGTCGCGCGGTCAGCCAAAGACATGTGTTCAAGACCATCACCGTAAAATTCTACAAACTTGTTCACAACACCTTTTTTACGAAGCATTTGCGTGACCATCAACACAAGGTCGGTTGCCGTTGTGCCTTCTTTCATTTTGCCTGTGATTTTGAACCCGATCACTTCGGGGATGAGCATTGATACGGGCTGCCCCAACATCGCGGCTTCGGCCTCAATCCCGCCAACACCCCAACCAAGCACGGCCAGACCGTTGATCATGGTTGTGTGTGAGTCTGTGCCCACCAATGTATCGGGGAAGGCAACCTCTTTACCGTTTTGGTCTTTTTCAACCCAAACGGTTTGCCCCAGATATTCCAAATTCACTTGGTGGCAAATGCCTGTGCCAGGAGGCACAACGCGGAAATTGTTAAACGCCTTTGATCCCCAGCGAAGGAATTGGTAGCGTTCAATGTTTTGTTTGAATTCTTCATCCACGTTATTCTGGAATGCTTGGCCAGTGCCAAATTCATTCACCATCACGGAATGGTCAATCACCAAATCAACGGCGCAAAGTGGGTTAATTTTTTGGGGGTCACCGCCCAGCGCGGCTGTGGCCTCACGCATCGCGGCCAAATCAACAACGGCGGGAACACCTGTAAAATCCTGCATCAGAACGCGCGCGGGACGGTACGCAATTTCGGCATCCGATCTTTTATTCTTAAGCCAGTCAACAACGGCCTGCGCATCCTTTGACATCACCGAACGGCCATCTTCAAAACGAAGCATGTTTTCAAGCAGTACTTTTAAGGTAAAAGGCAGTTTTGAGATATCACCCAGCTGTGCCGCCGCCGCTTTTAGCGAAAAATAATCATAGGTTTTTCCGTCAACGGTAAGCGTTTTGCGGGTTTTTAATGTGTCTTGACCTGTGCGTGCCATGGGTAGATGTCCCTTTTTAAATTTGGTTATCTGATTGAGATTAATAAGGAAAACGCCGCGCGAATACGCGATGTAGAGTGTATCATGCCCAGATAATGGATAAAAAGAAGTTAATGAAAATAAGATGCATAAAAATATGCAGCCCATCCCGAATTTCGCCACATTTGGGAGGCATTCTTAAAATGTACCGGTCATTCCTCCTTCTTAAAGACATAAGTTTCCGCCGGTTTTAAAAGTACCAATGTATCAAAAGCCGCTGCTTTTTCCCCTGAAAGCAGCGGTTTTTCTTTGGTTTTTAGGGCCTTAAAGCTGTGGCTGCGGCCAGTCCTTGCACAGCGCGTGCACACGATCATATTCAGTGAGCGTATCGACGTTGGTCTGCATTCTTTCGCGCTCTACCGAGAAATTATCCCCATATTGCGACAAGATAGAGCCCACAACATTGGCAATACGCGCCTGTATGGCCTCTTTTTGCGAAGAGTCGAACGGCCCTTGCGCATACCCGATTGTTTTCATGGTGTTGTTGACCGCTTTTACAATGATGTTTGAGTATTTATTGACCAAGGCGCGATCCACCGCCCTATGCTTTCTCTCATGTTCTAGAACAGCCTTATAAAAGCATGTTCCTTCCTTATACTCGCTGGCTATAAAAATGGTGGAATCCAGCGTGATGGTGATGTTCACCTTGTCCACAAACAGACATCCTTGCGACAAAGAGGGGTACTCATGACCTGAAAACTGGTATTGCCCCTGAACACTCACCCCGCCTTTGGCCAGACCTTGAATATATGTGTCCGCCCCCATGCCATAAGGCGAAGGGCTGGTTTGGGGCTTGAACGCATTCAAACCCCGCACTGATTTTGTATGGTCAATCCCGCGGTCCAACCCCACAGCAGAAACAGTGATTTGTGGCGCGGTCTTCATGATGCATTTTATCGTTGGCGTTGTGCTGGCCAACATCAAATGCGATGCCAATATATAATCCAGTCCGAACATTATATCCTCCCCTTACATCTTGCCTGAACCCGTTCATATTCTGCAAGATTATCAACATCCTGCTGTTGTTTTTTACGCTCACTTGTCAACTGCGCCGAATATTTTTTAACAACATTCTGGATGCTGGTCTGCAAGCTTTGTTGCGCGCCTGACAGACCAGAGGTTTTCATGGGTCCTCTTTTGTGCCCCAATTCTGCAAGGGCGCGATCTAAAGCCGTAATCATAATAGCGCGATATTTCACCATAAGTGCCTGGTCCACCGCCACATGCTTTTTCTCATGCTCCAGAACAGAGTTATACATGCAGCTATTTTTTGGGTAGTTTTTCGAAACATAGATAACAGGCTTCATATGCAAATCCACCTTGATGGAATCAAGGTAAAGACAGCCTATATTCAAGCTGGGGTAGGTTTCCTGATAAAAGCGGATATTCTGGGAAATTGTAATCTCTCCGTTCATCAGGCCACCCACATGGGTTTTGATGTGGGGGTCATAAGGGGACACGGTGTCCTTGTCCATCCCTTCCAGCTCCCGCTGGCCTTTTGTGTGGTCATAGCGCACTGTGGTATCGCTGGTGTTGACCACGATGCGCGGCGTTTTGGGCAGGCGGCACTCAACCTGACCAGAGGCCAGATGCAGGTATCCCGCCATTAAATAATCCAGCCCTATCAAATTCTTGCCCCTCTTTACGGCACTTTCTGTTATAGAGTATAATCACAACAAGGTAACAATACCATTAATCACACCGAAAAAGGATATGCATTATGGGCGCGGCAATAGGACAACTTCTCTTGTTTTTACTGGATGTTTGTTTCTGGATTATCATCATTCAGGTTGTTTTAAGCTGGCTGGTGGCTTTTCAGGTCATCAACCTGTCAAACCCACAGGCCGCCAACCTTGTGAGGCTTATTGAACGCATCACTGCCCCCATCTACAAACCTTTACGCAAATATGTCCCAGCCATCGCGGGCATTGATATATCCCCTATTATCATTATTTTTGCGATATACCTGCTCAAGGAACTTGTTGTCAGGGTCTTCTTTGGGTATTGAGTAGGGCATGAGCCAATCCAACAAAATTGATGGCAAAGCCATCGCCGCCAGCGTGCGCAGCCACGTTGCACAAGACGTAGCCGCCCTGAAAGCCAAAGGCATAGCCCCCGCCCTTGCCGTGATTTTGGTGGGGGATGACCCCGCCAGCCATGTCTATGTCGGCAACAAGATAAAAGCCTGCGGGGAAGTGGGAATCAAAAGCATTGAAGAACGCCTGCCCGCCTCTGCCAGCGCGCAGGACATCGCCG
>CAUJHK010000056.1 GCA_963204715.1 Pseudomonadota bacterium
CCAGATAGTGTCATACAGACCCGTATTTCTAATTTCTTCCAGATAGATGGTGTCAGCCTTTCGCAAAATCTCCAGCTTCTCCTTCGTAATCTCCCCTGGGATGCGGATGGCAAGGCCAGGCCCTGGGAACGGATGGCGGCCAATGAAATCTTGGGGCATGCCAAGCTCACGGCCCAGTGCGCGAACCTCGTCCTTAAACAATTCGCGCATTGGTTCCACCAGCTTCAATTTCATATAGTCTGGCAGGCCGCCGACATTGTGGTGTGATTTGATGGTTTGTGATGGCCCACCCGTGACAGACACAGACTCAATCACATCAGGATATAACGTCCCTTGCGCCAAAAACTCCGCCCCGCCCACTTCCTTGGAACATTTGTCAAACACATCTATGAAAAGCTTTCCGATGGTTTTGCGTTTGGTTTCGGGGTCAGACACGCCCGCCAGCGCGCCCAAGAAAAGTTCAGACGCATCTTCATGAATAAGCGGAATGTTATAATGATCGCGGAACATTTTCACGACCTGCTCCGATTCATTCGCCCGCATCAAACCCGTATCAACGTAAATACAGGTCAACTGGTCGCCAATGGCTTCGTGCAGCAAAATGGCGGTGACGGATGAATCAACACCACCCGACAGACCGCATATCACGCGGCCATTGCCTACCTGCGCCCTGATTTTGGCAATGGATTCGGCCTTGAACGCCGCCATCGTCCAATCCCCCTTGCACCCGCAAATGACGTGAGTGAAGTTTTTAAGCAAGTCCTTGCCGTGTGGTGTGTGCATGACCTCAGGGTGAAACTGCGTGGCCCATAATTTTTTTTCCTCATTGGCAATAATGGCAAAGGGCGCACCATCTGATTTTGCAATGGCTTTAAAACCTGCGGGCAGTTTGGTGACGCGATCACCATGTGACATCCACACCTGTTCATGCGCGCCAAGTTTCCAGACATCTGCCGTAATGGCGCTTTGCTCCACCACGTCAATATAGGCACGACCAAATTCGCGGTCATGCCCACTTTCGACCACGCCGCCCAGTTGATGCACCATGGTTTGCTGGCCGTAGCAAATGCCAAATATGGGCAGGCCCATGCCAAACAAATAGTCTGGCGCGCGCGGACTGTTTTTGTCATTCACGCTACAAGGTGAGCCTGAAAAAACAATCCCGCGGGGGTCAAACGTCCGCACCTTTTTCTCATCGGCCTGACTGAAGGGCCAGATTTCACAATAAACCCCGCTTTCGCGAAGGCGGCGGGCAATCAGCTGCGTGACCTGCGAGCCAAAATCGAGAATCAGAATCCTGTCATGGTGGAGGGAGGTTTGGGACATTTTGCCGTCCGAAGCATTCAATGCTGTGTTTGTCATGGCCATTTATAGATAAACCTCTTTCAATATTCAAGATATAGATAAGAAAAAACCGCCTCAAAAGGGCGGTTTTAAAAGTTACAAGGATTTTTCCAAACGCTCTAAAAGCTTTTTGCCACGTACGGACAAAAACAGCTCTTTCCTGCGGCGGTCATCCTTCGCGCTTTTCACAGTGACCAGCCCATAGGGCTTGCCCATGCGTCGTGCGTTGGAAAGCGCGCCAATGGTGCGGGACATCACAGACATGGAAATACCCGTTCTGTCGGAAACGTCCTTTAAAGATATGCCTTCTTCGCCTGCAATTTCTGCAAAAACGCTGACCCACTGAATAGGAAATTCAGAGTCAATTTCTATCAGCGCTTGCAAAACATTGTTCAGCTTTATCATTTTTTTGTTGGTCATTTGTGGCCCTTCTTAATGGTGTCCATTTGCCGGATGTGAATATGATTTGAGTATATGGCACATCCACAATCGTTTCGCAACGGTAACTTGTTTTTTTAAAGCCAGGTGTAAAACCAAAAGTTTTATTCCATTCCAATGAGATAGAGCGCACGCGCCCCAGTTTTATATAAATAACCATGTCTTCCCCACATTGATTTGTTGTTATGATGATTTTTGGACGTTGCTGCCATAGACAGGCAGGTTTTTTATATAGTGCTCGAAGGCCTGAACACGGTCGCGACGCACCATGCGGTACAAAAGTACAAAATCCCGTGCCCTTGCTTTTAAAAGCATGCCTTCAAGGGACAGTGTTCGGCTTTTATTCCCAAAAGATTGTTGGCGCTTCCAGTCCTCAAACATATATATAGAGTGGCGGCATATCTTTTTAATGCTCTGCTCTTTTCTTGATAAGGCCAGAAGGTCAAAAATTTCCAATGGCGGTGCATTGTTCTGGTTGGATGGATTTAGTTTTTTCTTAAACACAGTCAACATAATATACTCTCCTAAAATAGATTGATTTTGCGCGGTCTTTTGTGCGCGAAAACAGTTAAGAAAATTTTAAAATTACGGGTTCTGACCAGCTATCTTAGGCATAGTGCGTTTTGCATTTTGCATGTTTGTGCCCTTTAGTATTTTTTCCAGATGGGTTTTGGCGGCGAACAGTTCTGCCCTTGCCGAAAGAGGCAAAAGCCCTGATGGGTATAGCCCAGACCGCCACAAGCAATGATTGTTTGCAATGATGATGGGTGCATTTTTATACCTTAAAACCAATGGCTGCTCTTTTAAAACCATCTCCTGCTCACCCTTGTGCAAAAAGACAAGATTTTGCAAACTGGAAAGACTGGATAGGTCACAACCCCAAAAACTGGGGCATGATACCTTAACCCCATCAAACACTGCGCCATCCGCAATTACGCCGCCAAAATAAGCACCGCGCATGTCAGAATCCGTCAAGTCACTCCTTGAAAAGCAGACGTTTTCTAAATTGCTGACGCGAAAATCAACACGCTGTAAATTGGCGTAGCCCATATCAGAACCCGCGAAATCACAACCCCAGAAACTGGCATTAGGTGCTATAAGCCCATCAAGCATTGCGTTTTGAACCTTAGCCTTTCTGATGCATAGGCCGCTTAAAGGGATGTTGTTTTTTGCGCAATGTTCCAGCGATTCTTTTGTTGTTTTAAACCCTGCTTTATATAAAACATGGCCAGACTTGTCTTTTAATATCATACGTACCCCACATAGATGTTTGTTACCAACTAAATTCAGATTAGATGGCAACAAGCAACTTTGTCAATGGTACATTTTATATTATTGTCTTTGCAGGGCGGCGGCAAAAAACCCGTCCGTCTGGTGGTCTTTGGGATTAAGGCGCAAAAAATCACCCTCGCACGGAATTTTTGTCCCAAAGCCCAACAACTGAGCCAGTGGCACGACCTGATAATCAGGGTGGCGGGATAAAAACGCCGCTATCTGGTTTTCATTTTCTTCTTTAAAAAGTGAGCAGGTGGCATAAACAAGGCGCCCTCCCGCTTTTACCTTATCCGCAACCTTGTCCAGAATATCACACTGCATCTGGATGATTTCATCAAGCTCTGGCCCATACCATTTCCAGCGCAAATCAGGATTTCTTCGCCATGTACCAGAAGACGAGCATGGCGCATCCACCAGAACAACATCCATAGTGCCTTTTTGACGGCGCAGCCATTTGCGGTTTTGTTCTTCTTCCAAAGAGCGCAGTTCCACGTTATGCACGCCCGCTTTTTTATAGCGTGGGCGGCCTTTTTCCAGCCTGCGCGTGTTGTTATCCATGGCAACAACATTTCCCTTGTTTTGCATCATGGCGGCCAGTGCCAATGTTTTTCCGCCGCCACCTGCGCAAAAATCAAGAACGCGCATGCCTGGCTTCACACCCGAGATAAGGCTTATCAACTGCGATCCCTCATCCTGAATTTCGACCAGACCTTTTTTAAAAGCCTTTGAATCACTCATAAAGGGCTTGCCGATAGCCCGAAGGCCTATGGGAGAATATTCCGTTACAAGCGTCTTAATGCCATCCGCTTCCAAAGAGGTCTTCACCTCATCACGCGTCGCTTTAAGCGTGTTGACCCGCAAATCAAGCTGCGCTGGATCTATCATTGAAGAAAGCTGGTCTTTAAAATCATCCCCAAAAAGCTCATGAAGTTTGTCAGACGCCCATTCAGGACATTCACACAAAATGTCCACAGGCATCTCTTGCGTGTTTAAGGCTTCTTTTAAAAGCATCTCAACAAGATTTTGTTCTTCTTCAGACAAGGGGGCAGGGCCATATTTCCCGCCGCAAAAAATCTCATCCGTCTTTTCCTTGTCTGGCGATTCCTGAAACACAAAATCTGCCAGAAGGCGCGCGCGCGACGTATCCGCCATCCCCGCTTTTTGAAGCCACCATCCAAGACGTGCCTGCGCGCGCATAGCCCTATAGACTCGCTCAACAATCGCCGTTCTGTCTTTTGAGCCAATAAAACGCCGCGCGGCCATAAAATCACGAATAACATTATCCATGGGGATTTTGCCCATGGTGATGCGGGCAAGAAGGTCTATCGCGGTTTCAAAACGGGCGGCATGTTTCATGATGGATTAGGGTTTATATTGTTTTTTGGGAAGTAGGAACTGTTTTTTAGGCAAAAGAAAAACCTGCCCATTTCTAGGCAGGTTTTATGAAAGCGTTGTGGACGCCCCAGATTACTGAGCGTGCTCTTCCATGTGCTCTTCAGCAGCAGGAGCGGCTTCTTGCGTTGCGGCTTTGGCAGCATCAGCACATTCAGCTGGTACTTCTGCGCCTTCAGGCAATTTTGTGCAGTCTACTGCAGCGGCTTCGCCTTCAGCAGGAGCGGCGGCAGGAGCAGCAGCTTCTGTTGCCATTTCATCAGCTTGAGCTTGGAAAGCGTAGTAAGCAGGTGCAGCAGCGATAAGACCAGCAGCAGCCAACATCAGGACATATTTGTTCATAGTGTTCTCCAATTGGAAAATTAGGGGTTAAGATGTTTTTACGACGTATAAAAACGTCATGCACTATGCCATGTTTTTTTAAAAAAGCAATTAGGGGCCACAAAAAAACTGCGGATAAAAACCCGCAGCCCGTAAAAGAATACGACTGTAAGTTTTAAAGGTTATTTTACCAGCGCGCCATCTTTTACGACAATTGCTGCACCCTCTTTGGTTGTGTAGTCACCATCTGGCAAGGATGTTTTTGTGCCATCCACAGCAACGACATAAACCATAGACCCTTCGATGGAGAGCTTTGTACCATCATCCAGCTCTACTTGCTTATCGGCAGGCGCTACCGCAGGCGCATTGTTGCCCGCCGCGGCCAACGCAGGATAAAAAGCAACGAAGCCAAGGCCTGCGGCCAAAACCATAAGAGTGAATCTTTTCATATTCAGTCCTCCTTCTTTTAGACAAACCATTCTATGCGCTTATACCTATGGCCAAACCCTATGAATATCAAGAAAAAACCAAACCCTGCCCGCGCTAGGCGCACAAAGCGGCCGTGTCCCGCCAGCCATAACAAACCTCTTTTAAGTTGCTAGGGCCAATTTCTATCATCTTGCTGCCAATTTTCTGCCCGCCCATGGCTTCGTAAAAGGCTTTGCCACGGATGTTTTTATCCAGCACCCAAAGGCAGATGGCGGAATGTTTTTGGCCTTTCAAGACGCGCGCGCCGTATTTGATAAGGGCCGTTCCCACACCCTGCCGCCAAAAGGATGGGGCAAGGTAGAGGGCGTAAATCTCCCCCGAATGGCTGGGGCGAATGGGGGATGACCCAGGAGGCGGCGTTTTGGTGCGCCCCGTCACCACAAAGCCAGCTGGAATGCCCCCAAGCTCCGCCAGAAAAACCGTGCTCTCGCCTGACTCCATCCATTGAGTCCAGTCCTCTATCCGTTTTTCAACGGTAAGGGAGTCCAGATAGGCCTGATCCACAATCCCGCCATACGCCCCCTTCCAGCCTTCAATATGCAAGGATGCTATAGTAGGGATGTCGGCCGTTGTTGCGGGACGTATTTTCATCGTGATTCCTTCTTGCTGTCCTAATGTCAGCTTGCTTTTAACCCCCCATGCGCCGCATGGCCAGCGTGTTTTGAAATAACTTGACCTTGGAAAGTAAAATTTGTTATGTCCAATATATGGTGTATTATACAAATGTTGAACGCGGGATGTCAGATCTAGAGGTTTTAAGACCCATGGCGCTGTCCCTTGCAAGGTCTTTTGGCGCAGCCTTAACATCCCCCATCCAGTATTACGCCCAAAACGCTCCCGACAACGCGGCCTATAACAAGGCTAAAGATGTTGTAAACAAAGCACAGCAATATCTTGCGGCCAGAAACAAAGAAGAAGTGGCGCTCTCATACGGCATTGCAGAAAAATCTTTGGAGCGCGTGCTCTTTTTACGTGTCTTTGAAGATGAGCTATTCGAAAAAGCCTCTAGGGAATCTGTTGTAGAAACCTGTTTTTCTTTTTGTCAAATGGCAGGCCATTTTTTCAACAATGCGAGCAATCTTTACAAGCATATTAACGATAAAGCCAATAAAGGTGACCAGGGGTTCATAATCCAAATGGAGGAAAGACATGCGTGGGTAGCACAATTGAGTCGTCGTGTGACAACTGATCTAGAGTCCTACAAACTTTATAATCGCTTTATCTCCGATGAGGACAAACTTTACTACAGCAAAGTCTGGAGTGAACCAGTAGAGCCATCACTGGCCTATGGGGAACATTTATGCGCACTGGCAGGACTTTTTACAGAAGCTGCCACAGTATCAGCCGCAAAAGTAGAATCATATCTGGATACAGCGCGCATGGTTGATTCCATTTTGTTGGCGCACAATGAAGCTGAACGGACAACATGGCAAAATATCAAAACGACAATGCTGGGACAGATGCGTCCTCACGCCCAAAATATTCCCTTTATACTTAATATGGCTGAAGACCATTACAAAACAGCTTTGCGCTTTTGCGCTGACTAAAAAATTTAACTCTCCGTCCTATAATTCGGCGCTTCGGCCGTGATGGTCACATCATGGACGTGGCTT
>CAUJHK010000057.1 GCA_963204715.1 Pseudomonadota bacterium
AACAAGATTGATTTGCCCGCCGCAGACCCTGAAAAGGCCAAGCAGCAAATAGAAGACGTCATAGGCCTAGATGCGTCTGATGCCGTGCTGGTGTCGGGCAAAAGCGGAATCGGTATTCCAGATTTGTTAGAGGCCATTGTCACACGCCTGCCCGCGCCAAAGGGCGATGTGGATGCCACCACCAAAGCCCTGCTGGTGGACAGCTGGTATGATGCGTACCTTGGCGTTGTCATTCTTGTGCGTGTGATAGACGGCTATCTCAAAAAGGGCCAGAAAATCCGCTTTATAGGCACGGGCGCCACGCGGGAGATTGACCGTGTCGGGATGTTCACTCCCAAAAAAGTGATATTGGATGCGCTTGGCCCAGGTGAGATGGGATTCATAACGGCCTCCATCAAAGACATCACAGACACACTTGTGGGTGATACGATCACCGATGATAAAAACCCCGCCAAGGAAGCGCTGGCGGGCTTTAAGCCATCTGTGCCTATGGTGTTTTGTTCATTGTTCCCTGCAGATTCATCCGAATTTGAAAAACTGCGCGAATCCATCGGCAAATTAAAACTCAATGACGCCTCGCTGCATTATGAACCTGAAAATTCCCAAGCGCTTGGCATGGGTTTCCGCTGCGGCTTCCTTGGTCTTTTGCACATGGAGATTATCCAAGAACGCCTTGACCGTGAGTTTGATTTGGATCTCATCCCCACCGCGCCAAGCGTTGTTTATAAAATCCATTTAACCAATGGCGAGGAGATTGAACTTTACAACCCCGCCGATATGCCAGACGCCTCACGCATTGCAAAGATTGAAGAACCATTTATCCGCGCCACCATCATGACGCCTGATGAATATGTGGGGCCCCTGTTACAGCTGTGTCAGGAACGAAGGGGCATTCAGCAAGAGCTCACCTACGTTGGCGCGCGCGCCATGATTGTTTATCTTCTGCCACTGAACGAGGTTGTGTTTGATTTTTATGACCGCCTAAAATCCATCTCCCGCGGCTACGCCTCATTTGATTACGCGCTTGATAGCTACGCGGAAGGTGATTTGATTAAGATGGATATTTTGGTGAATGCCGAACCCGTGGATGCGTTGTCCATGGTGGTGCATAGGTCACAGGCAGAACGGCGCGGACGCGGTATGTGTGAGCGTCTAAAAGAGCTTATTCCAAGGCAGATGTTTAAAATCGCCATTCAAGCCGCGATCGGCGCAAAGTTTATTGCGCGTGAAGATATCTCCGCCATGCGCAAAGACGTGACCGCAAAATGTTATGGCGGGGATGCGACGCGTAAACGCAAACTGCTGGATAAGCAGAAAAAAGGGAAATTAAAGATGCGCCAATACGGCAATGTCGAAATCCCCCAATCCGCCTTCATCGCCGCCCTGAAAATGGGGGATGAGAAGTAGTTGACACAACTACCCCTCTTTGCCCTAGACTGTTTATCCATATATCAAGTTTAAATATTTTTAAATTATAACAATGACTTACAATTATATCTGTTTAGTTAAGAAACATTACACAATTTAGTTTATATGTATAGAAAAGGTTGTTATTGTTACATAAGGATATCTATATGTAGGCGAACATGAAAATAGAAACTTTTAAAGCTGGACGTTATGTTCAACAATACCAATATAAAAGCTTTAGCCCCAATCTGGTAAATCAAGAATGGACTTGGGATGATGCCCAGATAAACACATTATTAGAAAAAGCAACAAAAGGGATAAGCGAGCTAAATGCTTTTTCTCTTATAGTACCTGATATTGACCGTTTCATTTCAATGCACATAACAAAAGAGGCTAACCAATCAAGCCGAATTGAAGGCACTCAAACAAATATGGATGACGCCCTTAAAAGCGAAGAAGAAATATCTCCAGAAAAGCGGGACGACTGGAAAGAAGTAAGAAATTATATTAAGGCCATGAATACTGCGTTAGAAGAATTGGAGAGATTGCCTCTATCAAACAGACTAATCAGAGAAACACATGACATTCTTATGCAGAGTGTTAGGGGGGAAAGAAAAACTCCAGGACAATTCAGAACCTCTCAGAACTGGATAGGAAGCAGTTTATCTAGCGCTATTTTTGTTCCGCCGCACCATGAAGAAGTCCCCACGTTAATGGCAGACCTAGAAAAATTCTTACATAACGAAAAAATTTACGTTCCTCATTTAATAAGGATAGCAATAGCCCACTATCAATTTGAGACAATTCACCCATTTTTAGATGGCAATGGACGCATTGGAAGGTTATTGATACCTCTTTACTTAATTTCGAACGGTTTTTTAAGTAAAGCATCACTTTATCTATCAGATTATTTTGAGAATCACAGATCAGACTATTACGATGCGTTAATGATTGTTAGAACATCAAATAATTTAGCTCATTGGATAAAGTTTTTTTTAACAGCCGTGATAGAAACATCCAAAAAAGGGAGCTACACATTTCAAGAAATTCTAAAACTTCGTTCAGAAACCGAGACCAATCTAAACTCGTTGGGAAAAAAGACAGCGAATGCAAGAATACTGCTAGACTTCTTATACAAACGCCCTGTAGTAAACACAAATCTTGTTTCGCAAATACTCGATATTTCTCATCAGGCCGCTAGTGGTTTATTATCAGACTTAATAGAGCTAAAAATTCTTGTAGAAATAACAGGCCAAAAACGAAATAAAATATTTGTATTCGAGAAATACGTAGCACTATTCAGACGTTAAAGTTTTCATTACAAAATCTTCCGATAATCAAACCCCACCACCTTCGCAATCTCCATCAGCTCCACCACGTCCAATCGTCGCTCACCATTTTCAATTTTTGAAATATAGGATTGCGGCTTTTTTAATTTCTTGGCCAGTTCCGCCTGCGTCATCCCTGCATCTTTGCGCGCCCGTGAAAGCGCGGCTAATAATTCCTTATATTCCTTGCGGTGTATGGATTTCATAAAAGGGTTCCTTTTTGGCTTGCATAAGACCCCTTAATGAATTAAACCTGTTTTAGGATTATCCCAAAATAGGATATTATTATGACTGACACATCGGCTTTCGTGGTGGCTTATATGGCCTGCGCTCTTTCGGGCGGCGTTATGGGGTTGTTTGTGGGTTGGATGATTTGGGGGTAAATCCCCTCGCCCTCACCCCAACCCTCTCCCGATAGGAGAAGGAAAAACTTCGCGCCTTCGTGGTTTCGTGGTTTTAATCAATCCGCCCCGCCCAGGCCTGACGCGCCGCAAAATCTTTCTTGACAATATATGAAAATAATCCTATAGTGATATTTGACATTTGATGCCCCCTTTTGGCCGTTCGCGAAGCTTTTATCGCGAAGGCTGGTAAGGGGGTTTTTGTTTGGCTCGCTTGTAGCCTTTTTCGCAAAACCTTGCGAAAGGGGTTTTTGCGTCCATCATGTTTTTGTTGTTTTAAAGGAAGAAGAAAGGAAAAAAATTTTAAAAAATGAAAAACGAACTGAACAAACTTTTTATTTTTCTAACTTTCGCCCTGTTTTCACGCTCTGCGTTTATTTTACGCTGCCAAAAACTTTTTTCAAAATCTCGGTGGTGCGTTTGGCGGGGTTTGCCCTTATGGCGGCCTCTTCTTGCCCCACATAATAAAAAATACCGTCCATCGCGCGCTCCACAACATACCCCGTTAATTGCGCTTTTGCGTCGGGCATTACGGCAGATACAAGCGGCATTTTGGCATATTGCGCCACGGTGCGGTCATACGCCTTTACCGCGCCCGCGTCATTCATGGCCTTGCCAACCACGGGTTTCATATCGTTTGCCAGCTGCGCACCCATGGTGCGGCGTAAATATTGCGTGGCGGCCATGTTGTCGGAAGATAAAATTTTGCGGGCATCGTCAATCGTCATTTCTTGAATGGCGTTGATGAATAGTTGCTTTGCGCGCGGTGTGGCCATTTCGGCGGCGCGGTTTAAGCGCAGTTCCAAATCATCGGTCATGGATGACATGCCAATAGCGCTTAAGGCTTTGTCCACGCGGGCCAGTGTTTTGGGAAGCGGAATATGCACCTTTGGGTCGAGGTTAAAACCGTTGGTAATGCCCAACTGTTTTACAACTGTGCCAGTGCCCACGCGCAAAGCCTCCCGCAGGCC
>CAUJHK010000058.1 GCA_963204715.1 Pseudomonadota bacterium
AATCATATCGCCTTCACGCGCGCTGCTTGGCGTCCATACCGCAGGTTTTAAAGGCTTTTTGTCACCCTTTAAACAAAATGACCCTGTGGCAAAAACATCTGCCTCGTTCCCTCGCACATCATCCCGTAAAGTCACATGGTATTGCTTGGGCGTGTTCGTCTTGGGGGAGATGATACGGTGAAGCAAATCCCCATCATCTGTCAACAGCAACTGCCCGCTGCTTTCCTTGTCCAACCGTCCAATGGTTGAAAGGATGGGCTTTCGTGCCATCCATCGCTTGGGCAAAAGGTCATAAACAAGATGCCCAGCATCCTCGCGTGAACAAGTATAGCCGACAGGTTTATGAAGCATAATAGTAAAAGGTTGCGGGGGGTCTAGCACCTGTCCATCAAGTAGCACAAGCCCTTCGCGGCATAGCTGTAAGGAGATATTGGTGGCGGGGTCTTTTACCACAGTGCCCTCCACACTCACGCGGCCATTCTTTACGGCCATGGCGGCCTCTTGCCGCCCGCCATATCCTAGGTTTGACAATAGCCTGTCGAGCCTTACTCTCTTTGATGAAACAGATGACACCGCGCCGCCCTATTCTTTGCTTGCAAGGTTATTGATTTTATCAAGCTTCTTATAAAAGGTGGATTTGGCCATGCCAATCTCTTTTGCCGCCCTTGTGATATTACCCTGATAATGCTCCAGCGCACGCATCATCACCTCATGCTCTATTTGCTCCACACTTTTAAACCCGCTATCCTCATTCATAAGAGATAGCATCTGGACACCCATACCCGCCCTTGGAGGTTGCTCTGCGGGGGCGGCTGCTGCTGTTGCCATGACAAAATCGTCCACCTTTAAAACACTGCCTTCTGCCACCACCATGGCGCGGTTGATAGCGTTTTCCAGCTCACGCACATTGCCTGGCCAGTCATAGTGCTCCAGCATTTCATACACCTCTTTGGATATATCCTTTGGCATCACATTATGGTCAACGCAAAAACGCTCTACAAATGCGTGTGCCAGAAGCGGGATATCCTGCTTTCGTTTCTTTAAGCTTGGCAAGTCTATGTGCAATACATTCAGCCTGAAATACAGGTCTTCTCGAAAGCGTCCCTCCCGCACCTCTTTGGCCAGATCGCGGTTTGTAGCCGACAGCACGCGCACGTTTACTGGCAGTGACTTTGCTCCGCCCACAGGCTCAACCTCCTTTTGCTGGAGTACGCGCAACAGCTTTACCTGCGCGTCAAGCGGCAGCTCTCCAACCTCGTCCAAAAAGATTGTGCCACCTTCGGCCTCGCGGAACTTTCCTATCGCCTTGTCAATCGCACCCGTAAACGCCCCCTTCTCATGGCCAAACAGCGTGCTTTCTATCAGTTGCGCAGGAATAGCACCGCAGTTGACGGCCACGAAAGGTTTCTTGGCGCGCGCGCTTTCTCCATGCACCGCGCGGGCAAAAATCTCTTTCCCCGTTCCTGTCTTGCCTGTGATAAGCACGGGAATGTCAGAGCCCGCCGCCTTTCTTCCCACCTGCACGCTTTGCAAGAGGCCGCTATGACTTCCCACCAAATCATCAAATGAAAAGCCATCTCCGCGGCGGCCTTTCAAGCGTGACACTTCTTTTGTCAAGATGCCAATCTTCATGGCGTTCTTAAGGCTCACCACCAAACGCTCACCATCATAAGGCTTGGTCAGAAAATCCACCGCGCCGTGCTTCAAAGCCTCAACCGCATCGCCAACATCATGGCTGCCTGTCAGCATGACAACAGGAATATGTGGATATTGCCTGCGCACAATATCAAGCGTTTCCATGCCGCCCATCACAGGCATTTCAAGGTCAAGGATGATAAGCCTGATAGACTCCCCCTGATCAGCCCTTAAAAGATTCAGTGCATCGCGCCCATCATCTGCCGTCAGAGCGTTATAACCCAGCTTACGGCGCAACAGCCCCTGCAACAGCTTTTGCGCGACCACATCATCTTCGACAATTAATATGCTGCCTTCCACATCCATCATAACTTTATATCATATAAACCCTTAAAAAACCGTTCGAATTTTAGACAAATCATAAATACTTCTCATTTTCAAACGTATTGTTTTGATAATTATAAAACAACCAAGGTTTAACTATTTGTTTTAAAAGGTAAAATATTTGGCACGTTCGTTGCTATGTTAAATATAAGATATTTTCGAGAGGTAGCACTTATGATAGAGCACAATGCCGAAAAGCGCGTTATTCAGGACTTAAAGGAACTCGCCGATATAAGCCCTGGACACCGATGTCTTTACCTGCGCTTCTCTCAAACCAACCTCGATAAAAATATATGGCTGCCCGTTTTAACACAAATATTGAAAGGACGTTTTTTTGAAGAGGTAGCGCAAATTTACATCTGTCATGGCAACGATGTTTTCATTACAGGACGATCATGGACCAACAAAAGACTAGCCGAATTTTTAGCCCACTTGTCTCCACAACTATCGCCAGTCCCCTTACAAGGACTGGCGAGTCTTTTTGAACTCGGCGTTCACTGGCCCAGTCTGCGCACCCTATGCCTTAAAAAACTTGAGAATCTTGAAATATTGAAGATGAAGCTTTCCCAAAAAAAGAAGGTGGAGCTTGATCTGGTCAGCACGCAAGAAACCATTGATACTATCAGCAAAGACCTCATCCATACTTTATCTGCACGCCGCGGCCTACGAAAAGAGATAGAAATTATGGTTGTCGAAGATGACAGCTTTTCACAAAAGCTTGTGGCATCTGCCCTTAAATCCTACAACCTCACCATGACGGGAGATGGTAAAGGCGCCATCATGACCTATGTCCATAAAGCACCCGACATCTTGTTCCTTGATATAGGCCTGCCTGACATTGACGGCCATGAAGTCTTGGAAAAGCTTTTTAAAATAGACCCCAAAGCCTATGTCGTTATGTGCAGCGGCAATGGTGACAAGGAGAATGTGATGAAGGCTGTTCAGCTTGGCGCGAAAGGCTTTGTAGGCAAGCCCTTTACCAAGGAAAAGCTGCACCAGTATATCCAAAAATCCCCCTTTATTCACGCCAAACAAAAAAACAAGGAGCTTGTTTAATGTATATTCAATCTGTAGAGCCCAACAAGAAACTGGTCAGTCTTGTATCATCCATAGGGCGCGACCCCTTAAGCTGGAAAGGATGGTCTTGTTTATACCTTGACCTATCAGAAATTTCCGAAGACAAAAAGAGTGAATGTTTTTTATGGATTAAGTCCATTGTAGATGCCTATTTTGGTGATGTCGAAGGCCATGTCTATGCCTGCCACGGCTTGGATGTCCACATTATCTGTAAGAATGTCTCGCATGAAATGCTCGAACAGGCAGCCAGACAGATATGCGACCTTGCAAAGGATGAAAGCGATTCAAGGCTTTATTTCCAAATTTATAATCTTGCCAAAGAAGCCTTTGACTATATCCAGATTGTTCTGGACAAAGAAGGCGAAGGACACAAAACAGAATCCATTGTAAAAAATTCTCCCCACCCTGCCGCAGATACCTTTTCAACCGCGCCTATAACCGCCAACCAGAACATCATCAGAAAAATAAAAGTTTTATTGGTGGAGGATGATCCCGTTGTAAGGTGGATGGTGCGAAACGCCCTAAAAAATGATTGTGATTTTGCCACCGCACCAACGGCCAACAAAGCCTTCTCTCTTTATAGCTCCTACAAGCCAGATATCGTCTTTTTGGACATTGGCCTGCCAGACAAAAGTGGGCGGGATGTTTTGGCATGGATTATGCGTAACGACCCTGATGCATGCGTGGTTATGTTTTCGTCCAACAATAGTATGGACAATATTGCCGGAGCATTGGAAGATGGAGCATCGGGGTTTATTTCTAAACCCTTTTTAAAGGACAGTCTGATACATTATATTAACAACTGCGCACGATATTAAACCTTAGGGGCGTTTATGAAGGGCATCGTTTTTACAGAACTTCTGGATATGGTCGAAGGCCGTTTTGGCATGAATATGGTGGATGATATCCTTGATGATAGTAAGCTTTCATCAGGCGGCGCTTATACAACCGTTGGCACCTATGATTACAAAGAGCTTTTAAACATCGTTTCCAACCTGAGCCATAAGACAAAAATTCCCGTCAAGGATTTGGTTTATACGTACGGACACCATCTTTTCTCGCGCTTTCACGCACTGATGCCACAGTTTTTTGTTGGAAAAAACACATGTTTTGATTTTTTGCAAAGCGTGGACAGATATATCCATGTTGAAGTTAAAAAACTATATCCTGATGCGTCCCTGCCCCGTTTTAAAACCGACATGGCGGATCATAAGACATTGGTTATGACCTATATGTCGCAATGCCCATTCGCAGATTTTGCACATGGCCTTATTCAAGGGTGCATTGATTTTTATCAAGAAAAAATAACGATAGAAGCCAAAGACAATAACACTCCTGAAGAATATTCACGCATTTTTACATTGAAAAAAAATGGCTGATAAAAGCGCTGACATAGATCTTATTGCACGTCTGGAAAAACGGCTTGATCGTGAAAAACGCGCTCGGCAGGAAGCAGAAAAACTTCTTGAACAAAAAAGCCTTGAGCTTTATGAAATCAACAAAAAGCTTCATGAAGAAACAAGACTTCTGGAGGCCACTGTGGTTAATGCCAAAGATGGCATTATTATTACAGATGCAATACTGGATGATGACGGGCCAAGAATTATCTATGTCAATAACGCCTTTACGCGTCTTTCAGGATATGAAGCCGATGAGGTTATTGGCAAGACTCCCCGCATTCTTCAAGGGCCCAATACCTGCAAAAAGACTTTGGCGCGTTTGAAATCCTCTTTACAGCAGGGTAAATCTTTTCAAGGAGAGCTTGAGAACTACACAAAGGATGGTGACCCATACTGGCTTGAAATCAGCATCACACCCGTAAAAAACAACGACGGCGCTATTACTCATTTCACCGCGATTGAAAGGAATATTTCAGAACGTAAGGCGTTTGAAAAAGAGCTTGAGGAATCAAGACTTGACGCTGAAAAAGCCAACCTTGCCAAAAGCGAATTTTTGGCCAACATGTCCCATGAACTTCGCACGCCCATGAACGGTATTATTGGCCTGTCAGACCTGTTGTTCGATACACAGCTTAATGAAGAGCAGGCAGAGTCTGTTAAAGCCATCAACAGCTCTGCCGAAAGCCTTTTGATATTGTTGAATGACATTCTTGATTTTTCTAAAATTGAAGCGGGCGAAATGGCACTTGAAAATGTTGCGTTCAATATACGCCACACAGTTGAAGAAATCGTCAGCCTTATAAAGAATCAGGCTGATGATAAAAACATAGAGCTGACATATAATTTTGCGCCTTCCGTCCCAGAATATGCGATGAGTGATTCAACGCGCATTCGCCAAATTCTTACAAACCTTATCAGCAATGCCATAAAATTTACGCAGGAAGGCTCTATTTCGATAGACGTTTCTACTAAGTTGTCTGGTACAAAGCCCACCTTATATTTTCGCGTCGAAGATACGGGTATAGGCATTCCCAAAGACAAGCTAGAAGCCATCTTCTTGAAATTTACACAAGCGGATGAATCTACCGCAAGGCGCTTTGGCGGCACTGGCCTTGGCCTGACCATAAGTAAAACTCTGGTGGAGATGATGGGTGGGCAGATTGGCGTTGATAGTATTCTAGGAGAAGGATCAACCTTCTGGTTTGAGCTGCCATTGGTGCGCGCGCGGGAAGAACTTATTCAAAAGAATGATACAACAGAACGGTCATATCAAAAGTTTGATGGTGAGGGATTGCGCGTTCTGGTGGTTGATGACCATCCCGTCAATCTTATGTTCGCACGCAAAATTTTGAAAAAACTGGGCATTGACCGCATTCAACTGGCCAACAGTGGTGAAGAAGCCTTCGAATATACGCAAGTCGCGATGTATGATGCTATTTTTATGGACTGCCAGATGCCAGGCATGGACGGGTTTCAAACCACTCAAGCTATTCGCAGCATGCACAAGGGCCGCGCGCTTCACACCCCTATCATCGCCGTAACGGCGAACGCCATGAAAGGAGACCGCGAACGGTGTATTGAGGCAGGTATGGATGATTACCTCAGCAAGCCCATAAAACCTGCAAATCTTTCAGACGTTATTGCAAAATGGATTAAGGCGCGCCCCGCCGAAGACAAAATGCAAAAGCCCCTGCCCCCTTCAGGAATTTTGGACCATGTCAGTCTGGATGAAAACGCGCCGCTGGATTTAGAACATTTCAATTTTATGTTTGAAGACAGCACGAAAGAAGAAATGCAAGAGCTTATTGATTTGTTTAATGAGCAGGCATTGTTGTCTATCGATTCTCTTGAAAAAAACTGTCTGGATGGCCCACAAGAAGAATGGAAAAAATCTGCACATAAACTAAAAGGATCTGCTGCAAACATGGGCGCCGTATATTTGTCAAAGGCCGCAGAAACTGCCGAACACCACATGGACGCCACGCAGCAAGAAAAAAGAGAGCTTTTGGCCGTTATCTTTTCAGAGTTTGTCAGACTAAAAAATTATTTCGTGTCAGCCTTCAGTAACGATGCCACTACCATTGTTTAAATCCATATATCTTCTTAAAAAAAATAAGAACCTAAGAATTACGATTCTAGCACTTTGTTTTTTTTACAAATTTCATAGTTGTTATCTTTTATTTTTTGCATGCCGTCGCGCGAAGGCCACGCTATAAAACTAAGAATTAGAATATGGGCAATGGGGGGCGTTAAATATTCCGCCAGTAGCCAGAACTGCACAAAAAGCGCAAACTTTAAAAAGAATGATGCGGGGGATGATTTAAAAATGTACCCTATAAAAAGCACATAGAACAATGTTCCCAACAAACCATATTCATAGAATAGCTTCGCCCATGTAGGGTTAAAAATCTGGAAGTCCTTGGAGTTGTCCGCGCTCCATGGCAGCGCCCCAGCCCCACCCCCAAAAATAATTCCTTGAAGAGAGGGAAATAGATCTTTGTTTATATAGATTGTAGGAGAAACAAACCTAGCGTACGCACTTGATTTAGGACTGGTAATTTCAGAAGCGCGTTCCACTGTCTTTTCAAGCCCCACGAGAGGCGCCCAAACAGGCGCCGAAATCAAAGCGGCACAAAACAAAATAAGAGTTAAAATCTTCTTTTTATGAATGAGGTATAAAGGAAATGCTGTGAAAAGAATAATAAGCCCCGTCCCCGAAAACGTAACCGCGACGCCCAAAACATATAATGCTAGTCTGGCCAATGATTTGAAATATATAATTTCTATTATGATGGCGATGGCCAAAAACTGCGAAAACAGCGATGCCTCGACAAGAAAAACGCCATTACTTTTAAAAATGGAACCCGCATATTCAACCGCATTAAGGCTATGGAATCCGGGCATAGCCATAAATTTAGGAATATTGTAATCAATAAAGAAAGCGATGCCGGACCCAACAAGATATTGAGAAAAAAACTGAACAATCCCAAAAATTGCCAATATCGTCATGATAGTGCGAAATATTAGCAACTCCACACCTGGCGAAGATTTTCCATCAGGCATAATAAAAATATATGGTAATTGCATCACGATCATAAGCGCTAAAGCCGTGACAGAGAAATCACCGATAGAAAACAGCTGAGATAAAATCATAAATCCAGATGTTAGTAAAAATAGAGTGGCGGCGACAGGACGTAAAACTAATGCCCCACTTAAAGCACCATATACACATGTTGCACCTAAAATAAAGAAAGAGAGAAAAAGATATGTGTTAGTTGCAACGGGAACACCAATCTTTTGAAAAAAAATTATGCCTATCAAATTAATTAATAAAATATAGTTTGGGGCAGACTTAACAAAAAATACGGGTATCTTAAAAGCCGTAGTGCTTTCAATTTTTGGTGTGCCCTCGCCTTGAGGCATTGCATGATTGTATGAAGTGTTCAAAGCCATTTCTTCACTGACTGATTTCAACAGATTTTATAACCATGGTTGCGGGGTAATCTGTCTTGATGGCATTTACACCTCTCAAAAGGCGCTCTTGGTCTTTGCCATCAATTGGCAAAATGCCAAGTTCGTTATACGCCCAATGCCCCCCCACAGCAAGGTTGATAAGAATATTCATGTCTTGCTTCATAATGTCCGGGGTATCT
>CAUJHK010000059.1 GCA_963204715.1 Pseudomonadota bacterium
TCAGGGGCAGTTTGGCATGCATGTCCGCGCCCTCACCTATATGATGTCCCATGGAGCAGATGGCCTGCGTCAAGTTTCAGAGGATGCCGTCCTTAATGCAAACTATATATTATCCCAATTAAAACAACACTATCACGTTCCCTTTGTGGGGCCTTGCATGCATGAATGCTTGCTCACGGAAAAGGTTCAAAAAGAGGCTGGTGTGACCACTCTTGACATTGCAAAGGCTCTTATTGAACACGGTTTCCACCCTATGACAGTCTACTTCCCATTGGTGGTTCAAGGTGCCATGTTGATTGAACCAACCGAAACAGAATCCAAAGACAGCCTTGATAGGTTTATAAGGGTCATGCAGGACATTGCCGCAGATGTGAAATCGGGTCAGGGCGACAAATTCCACAGCTATCCTCTCTCCACCCCCGCGCGCCGTCTGGACGAGGTGCGTGCGGCGCGTGAACCAAAATTGCGCTGGAAGGCATCCTTATGATCAGGCATTCACATAACGCCACAATCTTTTTCCTGGCCCTCTTGACCCTCACGGCGTGCCAATCTGGCATGGGGCGTTCCCCCGTCGTCACACCCCAAAAGATGAACTGCACAGGCAACATCCCTGCGCAGATTATTCTCTACTCCCCGGAAGAGGCTGTCCTCACCTTCGAAGGAAAGAGCTATGAACTGCGGCGCGTTCAAACAGCCTCAGGTGTAAAATTTGAAAATTCAGACATCAGCTATTGGAACAAGGGAATTGATGCACTTATTACCAGAGATGATGATTCCATGACCACCTGCACCTACATCCCAAAACAGGGACTGTAAGTTTGGCCACACGTCTTTTTTGCGTGATGATATTTACGGCAACGTTGTTTGCACTCTCAGGTTGTGGAACATCTGAACGCCCCATCACCCTTGCACCTTTGGAAAAGTACGATCCTTCGGATGAACTTCTCTTCTCCACCATACAAAATTTCATCCTGCTGACAGGCGCGCCCCAAAACGCGCAATACAAATTCGCGCGGACAGACATAAACGGCGACGGCCTGCGTGACGCCCTTGTCCTGTTCGACATTCCTCACAGGCACTGGTGCGGGCGAGGCGGCTGCACGCTGGTGATCTTTAGCGCAAACCGTGAGGGATTCTCGCTTCTGTCAAAAATCTTAAACATCCGCGGACCTGTCATTCTTTCCCCCAAAATGACTCTTGGATTTCATGATATCATCGTGAGGTTGAGCGGCATGGATTATAACGACCAGACCATTCGCCTTGTCTTTGATGGAAAGTCATTGCCCCCCTATGCCGCGCAACGTCCCCCGATCCCCTATGCCTTTGAGGAGATTGTGGGGCAATGAATATTGCCCTGACATTCTATCCTTGCTTATTTTTCGCTCCCCTTGTAAAAAGAACAAATAGAGAACAAGCGAGTGTATCATGTCATCCCTGCAATCCCCCGAAGAGCTTGGCCTGTCCACCCTCTTCCTTGACCTCAACAGCTATTTCGCCAGTGTAGAGCAAAACGAAAACCCAGCCCTGCGTGGCAAGCCTGTGGCCGTTGTCCCCATGATGACAGATTCCACCTGCGCCATCGCAGCGTCTTATGAAGCCAAGGCCTATGGGGTAAAAACGGGCACAAAAATTTATGATGCAAAGCAGATGTGCCCGCACCTTATATGCGTTCTGGCGCGGCATGATGCCTATGTGGATTATCACCACAAAATTTTGGCCGCCACGCAAAAACACCTTCCCATCACCAAGATATGGTCAATTGACGAGTTTCATTGTGACCTGATGGGACGCGAAAAAACCGAAGCCAACGCGCGTGCCATTGCATCTGCCATCAAATGCCAGATACGGCGCGATGTCGGCCCTGCCATTCAATGCTCGATTGGCATCGCGCCCAACAGCTTTTTGGCCAAGGTAGCCACAGACATGCAAAAGCCCAACGGGCTGGTTGTCCTAAAACCCGAAGATTTACCAGGGAAATTGCTGGATTTATCTTTAACCGATCTGCCGGGCATTAATGTGCGCATGGAAGAACGGCTTTATCGCGGACATATCAAAACGGTGGAAGATTTATGGAACACATCGCCCAAACAGGCGCGCGCTATATGGGCCAGCGTGCAAGGAGAGCGGTTTTGGTATTGGCTTCATGGGTACAACCCGCCCCATAATGTTACAAACACGGGCATGTTTGGCCATTCGCGCGTGCTCGACCCCGATCTCCGCACCCCTGAAAAGGCGCGCATCATGGCGCGAAGGCTTTTATACAAAGCCGCCTTGCGCCTGCGGCGGACTGAATTTTGTGCAAGCCGCCTGTCTTTTAGCGTGCGATTTTTAAATGGTCAGAGATGGGAGCATGAGGCGCGCTTCCCTGCTGTGCGTGATATTTTCACCTTTTTGCAGCATTTTGATAGCTTATGGCAGGACATGTGTCTGCGCGTGTTTGGGCGCACACCCCACGACATGCCAAACCGCGTTTTGTGCAAAAAAATATCCGTGGTTTTATACGGGCTTGAAAAAGAAGGCGTGATTACCGACGACCTGTTTGAAACTGGCTTTGCCGCGCAAAAAGAGCGCGGGCAAAAGCGGGAATCCCTTTCGCGCGCGCTCGAAACATTAAACAAAAAATACCATCAGGATGCTGTGTCGCTCGGCATTATCCCTCAGACGCTGGCGGGGCATGTGGGGACAAAAATCGCCTTTTCGCGCGTACCAGACAAGGATGAGTTTATGGAATGATTATTGTGCCTTAAAGGCGTCTATCTGGCTTTGCGACACAATAACAGGGTTGATGGTTTCTACAACCGATGCGTTGCCGCAGTTGGTTGCGTACTCCAAAGACGCAGGGACAAGACCTCCAACATCGAGGTAATTGTTTGTGCCGTTTTGCAGCAGCAAAGCCAGGGCAAGATTCGGACTTTCACCCACAACAACAGGCACAGACACAACCAAAGGCTTGCCCTTGAAATCATGCACCAGATTTATTTGAAGCGGGTGTTTTTCATCGCCCGTAAAGGCAATGTTCACGCGCTTTAATGTGTATAAATCCCTGCCAAATTTTGCTGTGCCAGAGCGCGTGTCGATATTTATTTCCGTCGCCGTTTTTTCAATTTTTGCTGCACCAGAATAATAAAATGCCGGCAAGGTTTCTTTTCTGTCTTGCGCACAATTTTCATTCATGATCTCAGGTATAGCCACATCATGGACAGATGTTTCCAAAGCCACTGACTCTGGCGTTTGGGCGGGGGCAATATCAGCCTCTTTTTCGGGCATGGCTTGGGGAATAATTTCTGGCGCGGCTTCCTTGCTATCCACAACAGCCTGCTTTTCTTCGGCAGGCTTTGGCGCAGGAGTTTCAGGGGAAACTTTTTCTTTTCCTGACGCCACGCTTTTATCAAACATCGGCTCACCAGATGCGGGGGAAATATCTTGAACATCCATCCTGTCTTCTTTGGCAGACTGGTAGGCGATACCATGATTTGCCCTGTACGATTTTGCAGACGCATCATAGGCCGCCACAGACATCCACATTGATGTTCCCATAAGAAATAAAAGCGTGCTTTTCATGATACCTCAGAATTTATAAAAAATGATTTTCGATACGATCGTACACAGATTTCAAGACACATAAGAGTATCTGATTTGCGAGAAGTTTAAACCATTTTTCTTTGCAAAAACACCCCCGAATGGGACTGGATTTACAATTTAAAAAATGAGATAACGCTGCTATGACATTAAAACCTATTCATATTATTGGTGCTGGGCTTGCGGGGTCTGAAGCTGCTTGGCAAATTGCCCAGATGGGCGTCCCTGTTGTCTTGCATGAAATGCGCCCCGTCCGCATGACCGATGCGCATAAGACGCAAGGGTGTGCCGAACTGGTATGTTCCAATTCGTTTCGTTCTGATGATATGCACTATAACGCCGTGGGATTACTTCACGAAGAAATGAGGCGTTGTGGGTCACTGATACTTTCCGAAGGTGACAAGGCAGCTGTCCCCGCAGGCGGCGCGCTGGCCGTGGATCGTGACCAGTTCAGTGCGGGAGTAACTGAAAAACTAACGAGTCATCCCATGATTACGGTACGGCGCGACCATGTAGATGTACCACCTGAAGATTGGGACAGTGTGATCATCGCAACGGGTCCTCTGACCTCTCCTGAACTCGCACACTACATCCAATCCATAGGCGGTGAAGAACAACTCGCCTTCTTTGATGCTATCGCCCCCATCGTCTATAAAGAGAGTATCAATTTTGATATTGCATGGATGCAGTCCCGTTATGATAAGGCTGGCCCTGCGGGCACGGGATCTGATTATATCAACTGTCCTATGAACAAAGATGAGTATCTCACTTTTATTACTGAACTTTTATTATCTGACAAAACAGGATTTAAAGAATGGGAATCCAACACACCCTACTTTGAAGGCTGCATGCCTGTTGAAGTTATGGCGGGGCGAGGTGTCGATACGCTACGATATGGCCCCATGAAACCTGTGGGGCTTGACGATCCACGCACTGGCAAAAGACCCTACGCCGTGGTTCAGTTAAGACAGGACAACGCGCTCGGCACGCTTTACAACATGGTCGGCTTTCAAACCAAAATGAAGTACGCGGAACAGTCACGCGTCTTTCGTTTGATACCTGGTCTGGAGAATGCAGACTTCGCCCGTCTTGGTGGCCTCCACAGAAATACATTTATCAATTCACCCAAACTTTTGAACGAAACCTTGCGGATGAAAAAAATGCCACGCCTTCGTTTTGCGGGGCAAATTACGGGCTGCGAAGGGTATGTTGAATCTGCGGCTGTGGGATTGATGGCGGGGCGCTTTGCTGCACTTGAACGACTGGGCGGCGCCATATCAACACCATCCCCAACAACCGCCATGGGCGCGATATTATCGCACATCACAGGCGGCGGGAATGCTGACACATTCCAGCCCATGAACGTGAACTTTGGATTGTTCCCCCCTATTGATGACGCCGTTGGTGCGCGCGGCAAAGACAAAGCGCGCGAGAAGAAAAAACTGATGGCGCTGCGCGCTCTTGACGCGATAGCTGACTGGCAAAATAAATCACGCCTTGAAAAAGCAGCATGAGCCAGGAAACCAACAAAGATTTGGTCGTTATACTCCATGGTATAGGCATGTCTCCTCTTCGGATGCTCTGGCTGTCATGGCGATTAAAAATGGCTGGGTATGAAACGCTTAATCTCTCC